>NZ_JALQDT010000059.1:0-288717 GCF_023631085.1 Caballeronia sp. INML1
CCGGCGAGCGCATGTACCGCACGGGCGATCTCGCGCGTTATCGTGCCGATGGCAACATCGAGTTCCTCGGCCGCAACGATCACCAGGTGAAGGTGCGCGGCTTCCGTATCGAACTCGGCGAGATCGAAGCGCAACTCGTGGATCATGCCGCCGTGCGTGAAGCGGTGGTCATCGCGCGGGCCCGAAGCGAAGCCTCGCAGGATCAGCAACTCATCGCTTATGTCACGCTGCTTGCCGATGTCGATGCCAGTGTCTTGCGCGAGCATCTCGCGGAGCGCCTGCCCGATTACATGGTGCCATCGGCGATCGTCATGCTCGATGCACTGCCGCTCACGCCTAACGGCAAGCTCGACCGTCACGCGCTGCCCGATCCGCACGCCGATGCCTTTGCGCTGCGTCCCTTCGAAGCGCCTTTGGGTGAGACCGAATCATCGCTCGCCGATCTGTGGGCCGAGTTGCTGGGCCTCGATCGCGTGGGCCGGCAGGATAACTTCTTCGCGCTCGGCGGCCATTCGCTGCTGGCCGTGACGCTCATCGAACGCATGCGCCGCATCGGCCTGCACGCCAACGTGCGCGATCTCTTCGCGACGCCCGTCCTCAGTACGCTCGCGGCATCGATCGAGCGCGGTGCGATTCCGGACGATATCGTCGTGCCGCCCAATGTCATCACGCGCGACACGACTGCGCTCACGCCTGCCATGCTGCCGCTCATCGCCTTGACGCAAGCGGATATCGATCACATCGTCGGGCAAGTGCCTGGTGGTCTCGCCAACGTGCAAGACATTTACGCGCTTGCACCGCTTCAGGAAGGCATTCTGTTCCATCACATGCTGACCACCGAGGGCGACCCGTATCTGCAAACCGCGCGTATCGCCTTCGATAGCCGCGCGCGTCTCGATGCCTGGCTCGATGCGCTGCAACGGATCATCGCACGGCACGACATCCTGCGCACCGCCTTCATTCACGATGGCATCAGCACGCCCGCGCAAGTCGTCTGTCGCGAAGCGCCTGTCACCATCGACGAGATCGAGCTCGATCCCGCGCACGGTCCGGCAGCCGATCAACTCGCGCGTCTGTTCGATGCGCGCTCTCAACGCCTGCCTTTGCATCAGGCGCCCCTGCTTCGGCTCACCATCGCGAAGGAGCACGATTCGCCGCGCTGGCTCGCGCTGCTCGTGTGGCATCACCTGATCGGCGACCACGTTACGCTCGAAGTAATTCAGAAGGAGATCAGCGCACTGCTCGAGGGTCGTGCGGATGCTCTCAATGTGGCGCAACCGTTTCGCGATCTGGTTGCGCAGGCTCGGCTCGGCGCCACTCAGCAGGAGCATGAAGCGTTCTTCCGCGACATGCTCGCCGATGTCAGCGAGCCCACGCTGCCCTTTGGCTTCACCGATGTACATCACGACGGCTCCGCTGTTGCCGAAGCTCGCGTGACGTTGCCCGCGGCGTTGAACACGCGTCTGCGCACGCAGGCGCGAGAACTCGGCGTCAGTCTCGCCAGTCTCTGTCATCTCGCATGGGCGCGTGTGCTCGACGCGGCAAGCGCCAGCGATGGCCGCATCGTCTTCGGCACCGTGCTGCTCGGACGCATGCAGGCAGGTGTCGATCAGGCGCTCGGGCTGCTCATCAACACCTTGCCGATTCGTCTCGATGTGAACGATGCCTCTGTTGTCGATAGCGTGCGTGACACGCACCGACGTCTGGCGGCCTTGCTGCAGCATCAGCATGCCCCGCTCGCGCTCGCTCAGCGATGCAGTGGCGTGGCCGCGCCCGCGCCGCTCTTTAGCGCGCTGCTGAACTATCGGCACAATCAGGCCGTCGCCGATGAACAGTACGCCTTCGAGGGCATCGAACTGCTCGGCGCCGAAGAGCGCACCAACTATCCGCTCATGCTCGCTGTCGAAGACAACGGCGAGAGCCTTGGTTTGACCGCGCAAACGCTCGCGCCGCTGTCGCCCGATCAGTTGTGCGGGTACATGGAGCAAGCGTTATCGAGTCTCGTGCAGGCGCTCGAGCAGGCACCGCAGACGCCCGTCGATCAACTCGATGTGCTGCCGCCCGACACGCGTCAGTTACTGGTCCAGACGTGGAACGATACCGCCGCGCCTTACCCTGTCGAGCTGTGCATTCATCAGTTGTTCGAGCAGCAGGTCGAGCGCACACCCGATGCGATCGCGCTCGTCTTCGACGATCAAACGCTCACGTACGCGCAACTCAATGCGCGTGCCAATCGGCTCGCGCGTCGTCTGCTCGCGCTCGGGGTCGAGCCGGAAGATCGCGTGGCGCTGTGCGTGGAGCGTGGCATCGGCATGGTGGTGTCATTGCTCGCGATACTCAAAGCGGGCGGCGCCTATGTGCCGCTCGATCCGGCCTATCCCGGCGAGCGCCTGACTCACATCCTCACCGACTCGACACCTCGGCTGCTAATCGCCGATGCCACCGGCCGCGAAGCGCTCGGTGATACGGGTACGTTGAGCGTGCTCGATCCGAACGCATCGCTCGATGAATCGGCAGGCAATCCGCAAACAAGGCTCGCGCCGCATCATCTCGCTTACGTGCTCTTCACTTCGGGCTCCACAGGCAAGCCCAAAGGCGTGATGGTCGAGCATCGCGAGATGCTGAACTTCCTGTGCTCGATGCGCGATATCACCTCGATGAGCGCCGCCGACAAACTGCTCGCCGTCACGACGATATCCTTCGATATCGCGGGGCTGGAGTTGTATTTGCCCTTGAGCACCGGCGCGTGCATCGTGCTCGCGTCCCGCAGCGACGCGGCCGATCCGCTCGCGTTGCAAGCGCTCATCGATGCGCACGCCATCAGCTTCATGCAGGCGACGCCGGCCACCTGGCGCATGCTGCTCGATACGCAGTGGAGCGGCAGCGCGAAGCTTACCGCGCTGTGCGGCGGCGAAGCGTTGTCCGCGAACCTCGCGGCGCGTCTGAACGAGAAGGTCAAGGCGCTGTGGAATCTCTACGGTCCGACTGAAACAACGGTCTGGTCGTCGTGCTATCGCACGGGCCCCGAAGCGCATAGGTCATCGACGATATCGGTCGGTCGGCCGATCGCCAACACGCGTCTGTACGTGCTCGATGCGCACTACCGGCTCGTGCCGCCCGGTGCCGTGGGCGAGTTGTATATCGGTGGCGCGGGTGTGGCGCGCGGTTATCTCAATCGTCCCGATCTCACCGCCGAACGCTTCCTCGACGATCCATTCATTGCCGATGCCCGCATCTATCGCACGGGCGATCTCGCGCGTTATCGCGCCGATGGCAATCTCGAGTTCCTCGGACGCAACGATCATCAGGTCAAGATTCGCGGCTTCCGCATCGAACTCGGCGAGATCGAAGCGCAGCTCGCCAGTCATCCGGCCGTGCGCGAAGCCGTCGTAATCGCACGGGCACGGCGTGAAGCGACACAAGACCAGCAACTCATCGCCTATGTCACGGGACTTGCCGATGTCGATACGAACGCGCTTCGCGAGCATGTGAGTGCGCGCTTGCCCGATTACATGGTGCCATCTGCGTTCGTGACGCTCGATGCGCTGCCGCTCACGCCCAACGGCAAGCTCGATCGCCGCGCATTGCCCGATCCGCAGTGGCAGGATCTTGGCGCTTATGTCGCGCCGCGCACCTCGCTCGAACACACGCTCGCGCAGTGCTTCGCCAGCGTCCTCGGCCTCGAGCGCGTGAGTGTCTTCGACAACTTCTTCGCGCTTGGGGGGCATTCGCTGCTGGCCACGCAACTCGTATCGCGCTTGCGTCAGGCGCTTTCCATCGAATTGCCCTTGCGAACGTTGTTCGATGCGCCGACCGTGGCTTCGCTCGCCGAAACGTTGCAGCAGGAAACGGGTCACGTCAGCGCAATCCCGACACTGCAAGCGCGCACGCGGCCGCGGCATTTACCGCTGTCTTTCGCGCAGGAACGATTGTGGTTCCTCGAACAGCTCAACCCCGGACAATCCACCTATAACATTCCGGTAGCCGTGCGCCTGAGCGGGTCGCTCGATGTTCGGTCGCTCGAAACTGCTTTGAATGCCCTCCTGGAGCGTCACGAAAGCCTGCGTACTTCTTTCGTGCAACAAGGTGGTCAGGCCGTTCAATGCATCGCGGCGCAATTGCAAATCGCACTGCCCCTCGTCGAACTCGACACGCTCGCCACCGATGCGCAAGCCGCCGAAGTCCGCCGGATCACGCAAGCCGAAGCCACGCGAGCGTTCGATCTTCAGCACGGGCCGCTTCTTCGCGCGCAACTGCTTCGCCTCGCGCAAGACGAGCATATGCTGCTCTTCACGATGCATCACATCATCTCCGATGGCTGGTCCATCGGCGTGCTCGTGCGGGAACTCGGCGCCTGCTATAAGGCCATGTTGCATGACGAACCGCTCGCTTTGCCGCGCCTGGTCGTGCAGTATGCCGACTTCACATTGTGGCAGCGGGATTGGCTCGCCGGTGCGGAACTCGATCGACAGACGCAATACTGGTGCACTCAGCTCGCCGAACTCGCACCGCTCGATCTGCCGACCGATCGTCCTCGCCCTGCACGAATCAGCGGACGTGGCGCGACGTTGCCCTTTTCGCTGAGTCCTGACTTGTCGGAGCGCGTGAACACGCTCGCGCATCGCGAAGGCGTAACGCCGTACATGGTGGTGCTCGCCGCGTTCCAGACGCTTCTTGCTCGCCTGTCCGGGCAATCGCAAGTGGCAGTCGGCTCGCCGATCGCCAATCGCACGCATGCGCAGATCGAACCGCTCATCGGGCTGTTCGTTAATACGCTCGTATTGCGTGCGGATCTCTCGGGCGAGCCCTGCTTGCGTGAATTGCTCGCGCAAGTGCGCGATACGACGCTCGCCGCTTACGCGCATCAGGACCTGCCCTTCGAAAAACTCGTCGAAGCGCTCGCGCCGGTGCGTGACATGAGCCGCACGCCGCTGTTTCAAGTGATGCTCGTCTTGCAGAACGCGCCGCTCGAGGCACTTGCTTTGCCGGGCCTCACGCTGGAACTCCTGCCTCCGGCCGAAGCCGGCGCCAAGTTCGACCTCACGCTGAACCTGACTCATACGCACGACCGCTTCACAGGCAGCATCAGCTACGCGACCGATCTTTTCGATAAGCACACTATCGTTCGTTTCGGTGAACGCTTCACGCGATTGCTCGATCAGGCGCTCGCGCGGCCGGATGCACCGCTGCATGCGCTCGAGCTCGTGTTGCCTGAAGAGCATGCGCTGTTCAATCAATGGAACGATACGGCGTGCGCCTACCCCGACCACCTCTGCATGCATCAGCTCTTCGAGCAACAGGTTCGACGCACGCCCGATGCGACGGCGCTCGTCTTCGAAGACGAATCCCTTACGTATGCGGAGCTGAATGCGCGTGCGAATCGGCTTGCGCATCGACTGATCGCGCTGCGCGTGCAGCCGGAAGATCGCGTCGCGTTATGCATGGAGCGGCGCATCGGCATGATCGTCTCGTTGATAGCAACGCTCAAGGCGGGCGGCGCATACGTGCCGCTCGATCCTGCCTATCCCGGTGAACGGCTGAATCACATTCTTGCCGATGCCGAGCCGCGACTGCTGATCGCCGATGCAGTCGGCCGTGATGCGTTGGGCGACACAGGCCCGCTAACGGTACTCGATCTTCATGCATCCGACGAGGAAGCGCTCTCGCCGGCCGATCCGCAGGCACCTGTCGCGCCGCATAACCTCGCGTATGTGATCTATACGTCGGGATCGACGGGCAAGCCGAAGGGCGTCGCCATCGAACATCGAAATGCCGTCAACTTCCTCAGCTGGGCGCTGAACGCCTTCACATCGAAAGAGCTTTCACACACGCTGTTTGCCACATCGGTCAACTTCGATCTTTCGGTCTATGAATGCTTCGCACCGTTGACCTGCGGGGCCACAGTGCATCTCGTCGACAACGTCCTGGCACTTTCTAGAAAGCCGCACGATGTGAGCCTCGTCAACACGGTGCCATCGGCGATCACTTCGCTACTCGATGCGGGCGCATCGCTGGCGTCTGTCAAGACGATCAACCTTGCCGGCGAGCCGCTCAAGCTCGCACTGATGAAACGCATCTTCGCCGAGACCGATATCGAACGATTGTGCAATCTGTATGGGCCGTCCGAGACGACCACTTACTCGACGTGGATCGAGATGCATAAGGGCGATCGCGTGACGGAGACCATCGGCAAGCCGATCGGCAACACGCGCGTCTATCTGCTCGATGCTCGATGCAAGCCGGTGCCGCTCGGCACGGTGGGCGAAGTGTATATCGGCGGCGCGGGCGTGGCGCGTGGTTATCTCAACCGGCCTGAACTCACCGCCGAACGCTTCCTCGACGATCCGTTCATGCCCGGCGAGCGCATGTACCGCACGGGCGATCTCGCGCGTTATCGTGCCGATGGCAACATCGAGTTCCTCGGCCGCAACGATCACCAGGTGAAGGTGCGCGGCTTCCGTATCGAACTCGGCGAGATCGAAGCGCAACTCGTGGATCATGCCGCCGTGCGTGAAGCGGTGGTCATCGCGCGGGCCCGAAGCGAAGCCTCGCAGGATCAGCAACTCATCGCTTATGTCACGCTGCTTGCCGATGTCGATGCCAGTGTCTTGCGCGAGCATCTCGCGGAGCGCCTGCCCGATTACATGGTGCCATCGGCGATCGTCATGCTCGATGCACTGCCGCTCACGCCTAACGGCAAGCTCGACCGTCACGCGCTGCCCGATCCGCACGCCGATGCCTTTGCGCTGCGTCCCTTCGAAGCGCCTTTGGGTGAGACCGAATCATCGCTCGCCGATCTGTGGGCCGAGTTGCTGGGCCTCGATCGCGTGGGCCGGCAGGATAACTTCTTCGCGCTCGGCGGCCATTCGCTGCTGGCCGTGACGCTCATCGAACGCATGCGCCGCATCGGCCTGCACGCCAACGTGCGCGATCTCTTCGCGACGCCCGTCCTCAGTACGCTCGCGGCATCGATCGAGCGCGGTGCGATTCCGGACGATATCGTCGTGCCGCCCAATGTCATCACGCGCGACACGACTGCGCTCACGCCTGCCATGCTGCCGCTCATCGCCTTGACGCAAGCGGATATCGATCACATCGTCGGGCAAGTGCCTGGTGGTCTCGCCAACGTGCAAGACATTTACGCGCTTGCACCGCTTCAGGAAGGCATTCTGTTCCATCACATGCTGACCACCGAGGGCGACCCGTATCTGCAAACCGCGCGTATCGCCTTCGATAGCCGCGCGCGTCTCGATGCCTGGCTCGATGCGCTGCAACGGATCATCGCACGGCACGACATCCTGCGCACCGCCTTCATTCACGATGGCATCAGCACGCCCGCGCAAGTCGTCTGTCGCGAAGCGCCTGTCACCATCGACGAGATCGAGCTCGATCCCGCGCACGGTCCGGCAGCCGATCAACTCGCGCGTCTGTTCGATGCGCGCTCTCAACGCCTGCCTTTGCATCAGGCGCCCCTGCTTCGGCTCACCATCGCGAAGGAGCACGATTCGCCGCGCTGGCTCGCGCTGCTCGTGTGGCATCACCTGATCGGCGACCACGTTACGCTCGAAGTAATTCAGAAGGAGATCAGCGCACTGCTCGAGGGTCGTGCGGATGCTCTCAATGTGGCGCAACCGTTTCGCGATCTGGTTGCGCAGGCTCGGCTCGGCGCCACTCAGCAGGAGCATGAAGCGTTCTTCCGCGACATGCTCGCCGATGTCAGCGAGCCCACGCTGCCCTTTGGCTTCACCGATGTACATCACGACGGCTCCGCTGTTGCCGAAGCTCGCGTGACGTTGCCCGCGGCGTTGAACACGCGTCTGCGCACGCAGGCGCGAGAACTCGGCGTCAGTCTCGCCAGTCTCTGTCATCTCGCATGGGCGCGTGTGCTCGACGCGGCAAGCGCCAGCGATGGCCGCATCGTCTTCGGCACCGTGCTGCTCGGACGCATGCAGGCAGGTGTCGATCAGGCGCTCGGGCTGCTCATCAACACCTTGCCGATTCGTCTCGATGTGAACGATGCCTCTGTTGTCGATAGCGTGCGTGACACGCACCGACGTCTGGCGGCCTTGCTGCAGCATCAGCATGCCCCGCTCGCGCTCGCTCAGCGATGCAGTGGCGTGGCCGCGCCCGCGCCGCTCTTTAGCGCGCTGCTGAACTATCGGCACAATCAGGCCGTCGCCGATGAACAGTACGCCTTCGAGGGCATCGAACTGCTCGGCGCCGAAGAGCGCACCAACTATCCGCTCATGCTCGCTGTCGAAGACAACGGCGAGAGCCTTGGTTTGACCGCGCAAACGCTCGCGCCGCTGTCGCCCGATCAGTTGTGCGGGTACATGGAGCAAGCGTTATCGAGTCTCGTGCAGGCGCTCGAGCAGGCACCGCAGACGCCCGTCGATCAACTCGATGTGCTGCCGCCCGACACGCGTCAGTTACTGGTCCAGACGTGGAACGATACCGCCGCGCCTTACCCTGTCGAGCTGTGCATTCATCAGTTGTTCGAGCAGCAGGTCGAGCGCACACCCGATGCGATCGCGCTCGTCTTCGACGATCAAACGCTCACGTACGCGCAACTCAATGCGCGTGCCAATCGGCTCGCGCGTCGTCTGCTCGCGCTCGGGGTCGAGCCGGAAGATCGCGTGGCGCTGTGCGTGGAGCGTGGCATCGGCATGGTGGTGTCATTGCTCGCGATACTCAAAGCGGGCGGCGCCTATGTGCCGCTCGATCCGGCCTATCCCGGCGAGCGCCTGACTCACATCCTCACCGACTCGACACCTCGGCTGCTAATCGCCGATGCCACCGGCCGCGAAGCGCTCGGTGATACGGGTACGTTGAGCGTGCTCGATCCGAACGCATCGCTCGATGAATCGGCAGGCAATCCGCAAACAAGGCTCGCGCCGCATCATCTCGCTTACGTGCTCTTCACTTCGGGCTCCACAGGCAAGCCCAAAGGCGTGATGGTCGAGCATCGCGAGATGCTGAACTTCCTGTGCTCGATGCGCGATATCACCTCGATGAGCGCCGCCGACAAACTGCTCGCCGTCACGACGATATCCTTCGATATCGCGGGGCTGGAGTTGTATTTGCCCTTGAGCACCGGCGCGTGCATCGTGCTCGCGTCCCGCAGCGACGCGGCCGATCCGCTCGCGTTGCAAGCGCTCATCGATGCGCACGCCATCAGCTTCATGCAGGCGACGCCGGCCACCTGGCGCATGCTGCTCGATACGCAGTGGAGCGGCAGCGCGAAGCTTACCGCGCTGTGCGGCGGCGAAGCGTTGTCCGCGAACCTCGCGGCGCGTCTGAACGAGAAGGTCAAGGCGCTGTGGAATCTCTACGGTCCGACTGAAACAACGGTCTGGTCGTCGTGCTATCGCACGGGCCCCGAAGCGCATAGGTCATCGACGATATCGGTCGGTCGGCCGATCGCCAACACGCGTCTGTACGTGCTCGATGCGCACTACCGGCTCGTGCCGCCCGGTGCCGTGGGCGAGTTGTATATCGGTGGCGCGGGTGTGGCGCGCGGTTATCTCAATCGTCCCGATCTCACCGCCGAACGCTTCCTCGACGATCCATTCATTGCCGATGCCCGCATCTATCGCACGGGCGATCTCGCGCGTTATCGCGCCGATGGCAATCTCGAGTTCCTCGGACGCAACGATCATCAGGTCAAGATTCGCGGCTTCCGCATCGAACTCGGCGAGATCGAAGCGCAGCTCGCCAGTCATCCGGCCGTGCGCGAAGCCGTCGTAATCGCACGGGCACGGCGTGAAGCGACACAAGACCAGCAACTCATCGCCTATGTCACGGGACTTGCCGATGTCGATACGAACGCGCTTCGCGAGCATGTGAGTGCGCGCTTGCCCGATTACATGGTGCCATCTGCGTTCGTGACGCTCGATGCGCTGCCGCTCACGCCCAACGGCAAGCTCGATCGCCGCGCATTGCCCGATCCGCAGTGGCAGGATCTTGGCGCTTATGTCGCGCCGCGCACCTCGCTCGAACACACGCTCGCGCAGTGCTTCGCCAGCGTGCTCGGCCTCGAGCGCGTGAGTGTCTTCGACAACTTCTTCGCGCTTGGGGGGCATTCATTGCTGGCCGTTCAGTTGATGGCATCGATTCACGCGAAGCTCGGCCAGGACATTTCGATTCGCGTTCTCTTCAATGCGCCATCGGTGGCGGAACTGGCAAATCAACTGAACGCCGCACCTTCAAACAACGAATTCGATCCGATTCTGCCGATCCGCACACCGGGCGATGGCGCACCGCTCTTCTGCATTCATCCGGTCGGCGGATTGGCGTGGAGTTATGCGGGTCTCGCGAAGATCATCGATGGCGACCGGCCGATCTATGCGGTCCAGACGCCGGCGTTAAAGCACCCCGGTTACGGTCCCGCTAGCATCGCCGAGATGGCGGCCGACTACATCGCGCGCATCCGCACGATCCAGCCTCACGGTCCGTATCACCTCCTCGGCTGGTCATTTGGCGGACTGCTTGCGTACGAAATGGCGACGCAACTGCAAAGCCTCGGCGAGAAGGTCGGCGAACTCGTATTGCTGGATTCGCGTCTGCCTGACGGACTCGCTGCACCCGAAGTCGATGAATGCGCGCTGTTCGCAGCCACGTTCCCGAGCATGTCGCCCGATCTGATGCTCACGCTTCAGGCGATGCGATCGACCAACGAGCGCGTGGTCGCGCTGCGTGAGCATCGGCTGATACCCGCGTATATCACGGACGACCACATTACGACGCTGATAGGTACAACGCAGCGGAACATGCAGTTGCAATCGATGTTCACGCCCAAGTCGTTCCATGGCGATATCGTCTATTTCACGGCGACGCGCTCCGAAGCGCCCGGACAACCCCGACGTATCGCGCAATGGCGAGACTGCGTGAATGGTTCGATAGCGAATTACGACATCGATTGCATGCATACCGAGATGTGCCTGCCATCGTCGCTCGCGATGATCGGACAGAACCTTGCATCGATGAATGTGATCGGCGCGTCGGCGAAGTAGAGAACCAGCATCGCCACCGCTCAAGAGGCCGTGGCGATGCTATCGAACGAAGGCATGGAAGGAGTCAAACGAGTGCGCCGAGCCCGCCAATATGACGATCGCTCAACCTTCGCGCCGCTGCTTGCGATCGCTGTGCTTGCGCACGTTGCTGGCGAGTTCAGAAATGATTTCGGTGGCCGCGCCGATGATCTGATTGAAGTCGAATCCCGCGCGCGTCATCTCTCGATAGAACGATCGTGCAAGCATCTTGGAGAGCTGGCTCGGGTTCTGGACGGATTGCGCGACGATGTCGCCGATCGTCTGATCCGACGATCGCCTGATCGTTGCCTGGGCGAACGGCGAGGCGACGAGCTTCTCCAGCCGGTCCGCCTCGACGGATCGCGTGACGAACGTACCGAGAATCTGGAGCAGCTTCAGATCATGTTCATCGAATTGCCGTCCGAGCCGCGGTCCCGATACTTGCACGACGCCTATCGTCTTTCCATTCAGCGCGAGGACGGCGAACATCTTGTCGTGCGCGTCCGAGTATTCGACGATGGCCGTCTTCTCGCCAATATGGACTTCGCCGAATGCCTCGGTGTGCGCGGAGCACAACTCGGCGACGCGATCATCGACGGGTATCGAAACGACGCATCGCTTCACGTGCATTGCCTCGGCGACCATCGCTGCGAGGGCTTCCGGCGAGACGTCGACCCTCTCGGTGTCTGCAAACTCGACGAGCTGAGAATCCTGCTCTTCATAGGCATGTTCGGCGCTTTTCATGAGGACTCCACCGGTAGGTTGCGATGTGCGTCAGGTTATGCGTCGAAAGTTAGTTCGCCCTTAGCCCATGACCACGATTCGAAACGACCCGCGCCCTCATCGCCCGCTAACTTTCGAAAGACACACTAAGCCTGGTTCCAGATAGGTGCTCAAGATGAAACGTCCCTTATTCATGCAGCGGCGCAGTATCAAGGTTCGCGACGGCCGTTTTGATATCTCCGTTGAAGAGTCCGGAAGTATCGGCACGCCCTGCGTCTTGCTGCACGGCCGCGGCGAGTGCAGCGGCGTATGGCGAACGTTGACCGACGTAGCGTCGGCCGAACATCGCTTCGTGTCGATCGATTTAAGGGGCCACGGCGATTCGAGCTGGGACCCGGAGCGCGCTTACGATTCACCAACCCTTGCTGGCGACGTGTTACAGGTTCTGCTTGCAATGAACATAAGAAAGCCCGTTCTTATCGGTCATTCGCTCGGCGGCAGTGTCGCGTTGCAATTGGATGCCCTGCTCGGGCACCATGTTTCCGGACTGGTCATGGTGGACTTTGGACCGGAATCCGACGCATCGGGTTCACAACGCGTTCGTGCCGACATACGCGAGACGCCGGCTACGTTCGACACGATCGACGGATACGTATCGTGGTTGCTCGACCGGCGTCCGCTGGCGAACGGCCGTGCACTTCGCAATCTCGCCCTGCATGCGTTGCGCCGAACGCCGGCCGGCATGTTCGAGCCGAAGCTAGACCGGCGCGTCGCTGATGAGTCGCCGCAAAACATGGAGCCGCGCGCGGAACAGCTGTGGCAGATGATGGCGTCCGTGCGCTGCCCGACGCTCGTCGTGAGAGGCGTCGGGTCAGCGGTGCTCAAACCGCAGGATGCACAGCGCATGGCGCATCACGCGCTGCGCGAAGGACAGCTCGCCACGATATCCCGCGCCGGCCATGCGGTGATGACCGATAACCCCGATGAATTCAATCGCACGATCGAGGCATTCCTTGCTTCCCTGCCGCATGCCGCAAGCGGAGGTCAGTGATGTTCTCCATCATTCCCGCGCAGCTTCGCCGACAGTCCATGCCGCGACTGGTCATCGCAGTCATCGCCGGGTTCGCCGGGGCGCTGTGCAGTGCGGAGATCGCGCGTCTAATCAGCAAAGTCGCCGCCGGTCAGATCGAAACGCGCGGACTGGTGATCGTTTTCTTCGCGGTGTGCGCGGCGCAACTGCTGTTCAGAACGAGTTCGCAGATCATCGTGCTGGATTTCGGTCAGCAGGTGATATGCAGTCTTCGAATCGAGCTATGCCGCAAGATTCTGCGCACGCCCTACAAGAAGCTGCAAACGCTTGGCAAGCCGCGCCTGCTCGCCATTCTTACCACAGACATCAACACGTTCGCGCAAGCTTCGCAAATGCTGCCGCTCGCGTTCGGCAACGTGGTGCTCATCGCCGTATGCCTCGTGTATATGGCGTGGCTTTCGTGGCAGGCGTTCGCGTGCTTTTTCGTCTTTCTCGTCGTCGGAGGGGCGATTTATCATGTTATCGAGCGCTGGCCCTTGCGCGAAATGCAAGCGGTGAGAGATCAGCTCGATGTCATCTTCAGGCACTTTCGTTCCTTGCTGGAAGGCACGCGGGAATTGCAACTCAACGACGCGCGAGCCCGATACTTCACCGAGCACGTCGTTCATTCGACCGCACACGCATTCCGCCGATCGTTCACCCGCGCGATGCTCGTCTATTCGCTCGTCGCCAACGCGGGTGGCATGCTCTTCTATGTGGCGATCGGCCTGATTCTGCTCGTCGTGCCGCATTGGTTTCCACAATCGCACGGCGTGCTCGTGACGCTCACCCTCTTGCTTCTCTTCCTGATCCAGCCGGTCAGCGAAGTCATGACGACTTTGCCGATTCTTCGTCAGGCGTCGATTGCGCTGGGGCGCATCCGCATTCTCGATGCCGAGCTCACGCAGCAACCGGATGATGATGCTCATGTCACGCCAGACGATCCCTTCGGGGACGCAGCCGAAGGCGTGCCGCTGATCCGGTTCTCCGCCGTATCGCATCGATATCCGGGGCTGACGGAAGATCATCCGTTCACATTGGGGCCGATTGATCTATCGATTCGTCAGGGCGAAGTGGTCTACTTGATCGGCGGCAACGGCAGCGGCAAGACTACGCTCGCGATGCTGCTGCTCGGACTGTACGAACCCGAGCAAGGGCATGTGGAATTGAACGGCGTAAGAGTCGAGCGGGAGAACCTTGCGCATTATCGCGAGCGCTTCTCGGCCGTGTTCGCCGACTTTCATCTGTTCGATGAGGTGCTGTGTGAAGACCAGTCGCAGATTGCGAAGCAGGCGGCGCAGTATCTTCACAAGCTCGAACTCGATCACAAGGTCAGCATGAAGGGCAACCGGTTCAGCACGGTCAATCTCTCTTCCGGACAACGCAAGCGCATGGCGCTCATAGCGTCGTATCTGGAAGATCGCCCAATCTATCTGTTCGACGAATGGGCCGCCGATCAGGATCCCGTATTCAGGCGCGTGTTCTACACGCAGTTGATTCCCGAGCTCAAGCGCAAGGGGAAGACAGTCATCGTCATCTCTCACGACGATGCCTATTTCGAATGCGCCGATCGTCTCGTTCAGGTTGCGAACGGGCGCCTTACCGACGTATCCTCGGAAGCACTGAAAGAAGGCCTGTTCGCCGGACGCGGTGGCTCGGCAGTGGCGGAATGAGCTTGCCGTTCACTCGAACACCGCGTCTCCGCCCACGGCGTTGTGTCGCGACGCCTGCTGAATGCGGTGGCTACTAACGACACCGTGAGCCGCCCAGGCGGTGATGAGTTCACGGTACTGCTCGACGGCGTCGGTCACGCCAGCGAAGTCTGGAATAGCGGGATCGATGACGGGCTATGCCGACAAACTCGAACGCGCGAAACATGTCGGCGTGACGATTCTTTCCAAGCCGTTCAATATCGGCGACTTGCAGGCGCTGCTGCAGAGCGTGAAACTGTCGCGGCCGGCGGGTGCATAGCGTTGCGATCGTCCGTTATGGAATGCTGTGCTCGGAACCACATGGCTAAAGGAAGCGAATATGGACTTTGATGTAATGGTGCTCGGCGCGGGTATCGTCGGAACCTCGATAGCCGTTCACTTGCAGCGCCGTGGAGCGAAGGTCGCGCTGATCGACCGAAAGGCGCCCGGTAACGAGACATCGCTGGGCAATGCCGGCATCATCCAGCGAGAAGGCGTCTACCCGTATGCCTTTCCGCGCGACCTTGCCACGATCTCGCGATACGCGTCGAACCGCGCAACCGACGTCAGATACCATGCGGCCGCCATGCCGAAGCTGCTGCCGTTCCTGCTTCGCTACTGGCATCATTCCCGACCCGACCGTCACGCGAAGATCGCGCGTGCTTATTCGGCGCTGATCGGACATAGCGTTTCCGAACATCGGGAACTGATCGACGCAGCCGGTGCTGACGCGCTGCTGAGAACCGGAGGATGGATCAACGCTTTCCGGACAACCAAAGCGTTCGACATTGCCGTGAACGAGGCTTCGCGCTGGAAAGACGAATATGGCATTCCGTTCGATGCCCTTTCCTACGAGGCCCTGCATGACGCGGAGCCTTCGCTCGGCCGCGCACTCAAAGCGGCTCTCCGATACACATCCGCAGATTCGGTGAGCGATCCGTCGGGCCTCGTGCGGGCGTATGCGAAGCTGTTCGAGACGCTTGGCGGCACCGTATTGATCGGCGATGCATCGACGCTCGAAACCGGATGGCGGTTGACTACCGCATCAGGCGTCGTATCGGCGAAACAGGCCGTCGTCGCGCTGGGACCGTGGTCGACTGATGCGATTGCGAAGCTGGGCTATCGCTTTCCGCTCGAGGTCAAACGCGGCTATCACATGCACTACGCGGCGAAGCCCGGTGCAACGCTTAATCAACCTGTGCTCGATGCGGAAGTCGGCTATGTCATCACGCCCATGACACGCGGCATCCGCTTGACGACAGGCGTCGAGCTCGGCCTCAGGGATTCGCCGAAGACGCCCGTGCAACTGGCGGCGGTGGAGCCTTTCGCTCGCGAAACGTTTCCGCTCGGCGAGCGCCTCGATGCGCAACCCTGGCTCGGGCGCCGACCGTGCACGCCCGACATGATGCCCGTGATCGGCCCGGCGCCGCGCCATGCAAATCTGTGGTTCGCCTTCGGTCATGCGCATCATGGGCTCACGCTCGGCCCGGTCACCGGACGCATCATCGCCGAGATGATGACCGGCGAGACTCCGCTCGTGGACCCTCGCCCGTTTCGTGCGGACCGGTTCTGATCGAGCGATGCGCTAAGCGCGATTCGCCATCAGCAACAGCGTTTGCCCGTCCTGCAGCACAGCTCCGTGCTGGTTCAGCACGGTCAGCCTCAACGTCGCGATGCCGCGGTCGGTTCGTTTGGTGACGCGCTTCTCCACGACTTCGATACGCACCTGGATTCGATCGCCGATCATCAGCGGCGCGCGAAACGCCCAGTTCCAGCTCAACGTCGCGAGTGCGCTGAAGCGGACGTCGCTGCGCGTCTTGAGGCCGTCGGCCAGCGCGAGTCCCAGAAGTCCATGCGCGATGCGCCCGGGAAAGCCCGCCTCCTGCGCGGCGACATCGTCCATATGCAGGTCGTACAGATCGCCCGAGACGCCCGCGTAGTTGACGACGTGCGACTCCGTGACCGTCATCCCCGAGGTGACGTAGTGATCGCCGGGTTCGATGTCGTTGAGGTCGTATTTGCCCGCCGGAAGCAGACGTCCCGTGCGCGCGTCTTCGTTGATTGCCTGGCTCATGTCCTGTCTCTTGTCTCTGTTGTCTCTGTTGCGTCAGCAAACCGATTGCAGGCGCTGCGCGCATACGGCCAGCACTTCGTCCGGCGCGACCTTCCACCACCGGTCGCGCGAAAAGATTTCCACTTCCATCATGCCGGCGTAGCCCGCGTCTTCCATCTCGCGCCGAAAGCCCGCCAGATCGATGACGCCATCGCCCATCATGCCGCGATCCATCAGCATGTCCTTCGTGTCGGCGTGCCAGTCGCACACGTGATACGCGAGAATCCGCCGCGCGCGGCCCGCCGCCGCGATGGATGCCGACAGCAGCGGGTCCCACCAGCAGTGATACACGTCGATGGCGATGCCCAGCATCGACGGATCGTCCGGCGCGATGCGTTCGCACATCGCGAGCGCCTGCCCGATCGTGTTGACGACGGAACGGTCCGCCGCGTACATCGGATGCAAAGGCTCGATGGCAAGCGGCACCTTCAGCTTGCGCGCCTCTTCGAGCAGACGCGCGATGCTCTCGTCGACCCGAGCGCGCGCGCCCGCCAGATCGCGGCCGTTCGCATTCACGCCGCCCACGACGAGCACGAAACAGCGCGCGTCGAGCTCGGCGGCATCGTGCAGCGCCGCGATATTGCCGTCGATGCTCGCGCGCCGGTCCGCTGGCGTCGCGCCGGTCAGATACGCCGAACGGCAATAGCCGGTGACCGTGAGTTGCAGCGCGCGAAGCCGGCGCGCGACCGCTTGCGCGCCGATCGCCTCGACCTCGTGCCGCCACGGCGCGACGCCGCCGAAGCCCGCGCGCGCGATCCGCTCCAGCGTCACATCGAGCGATTCGCGATGCCCGAGCGTCGCGGTATTGATGGCGCATCGTTTCAGTGAATCCATCTCGCGCTCCCTTGCATCGTTCACAAGCCGAAGGTCTGCATGACGAGCCGCATCCGGTGCACCGCGAGTTCCGGATCGCGCAGAAGGTTGGCGGCATCGGCGAGACGGAACACGTCCGCGAGATAGAGCGGCGGACGCGCGCCGTGATGGCCGCCCGGCATGAAGAAGTGCGGCTGGAATCCGTTCAGGTACGCGAGAAAGACGACGCCCGTCTTGTAGTACTGCGTCGGCGCGCGGAAGATGTGCCGCGAGAGCGCGACCGTGGGTTCGAGCACGCGCTCGTATCGCCCGATATCGCCGCTGGCGAGCGCGGCGAGCGCCTTCGACGCGGCGGGCGCGATCGCATCGAAGATGCCGAGCAGCGCGTGCGAGAAGCCCGCTTCGTCGCCCTTGATGAGCGACGGATAGTTGAAGTCGTCGCCCGTGTACATCTTCACGCCTTCGGGCAGACGGCGGCGGAACGCGATCTCGCGCGCGTCGTCGAGCAGCGAAATCTTGATGCCGTCGATTTTGTGCGCGTTCTCCGCGATCACCGCGAGGCAGGCATCGGCGGCTTCGTCGAGATTGTCGCTGCCCCAGTAGCCTTTCAGCTCGGGATCGAACATGTCACCGAGCCAGTGCAGGATCACGGGCCGTTCGCACATCGCGAGCACTTCGCGGTAAACGCGCCGATAGTCGTCGCGATGCCGCGCGACGCGTGCGAGCGCGCGGCTCGCCATCAGGATCACGCGGCTGCCGGTGCGCTGGATGGCGTCGAGCTGCATCGCATAGGCGCGAATCACGTCATCGCACGATGTCACCGCGTGCGCGCTCAGATGGTCGGTGCCGCAGCCCGACGCGATGAGCGCCTGAGGCATGTCGCGCGTTTCGGCCATCGTGCGTTGCACGAGTTCGAGCGCGATTTCCCACGACAGACCCATGCCGCGCTGCGCGGTGTCCATCGCTTCGGCAATGCCGAGGCCCTGCCCGATCAGATAACGCCGGTACTCGATGGTGCGCGGCCAGTCGAGCGCGGCGGGCTGATTCAGTTCGCCGCTGCGATGCGGATCGGCGACGACGTGCGCCGCCGAATACGCGATGCGGTTGAACGTTGCGCCCGCCGGCGCACCGCTGATCGGATCGCCTGTGAGCGTGTAGGTGTCGAACTGGCCGGAAGCGGCCGGAAGAACGATTTGCATGATGGTGGTTGCGCGCTCAGGCGTGCTCGTCGGAGAAACATGAAAACGAGGCGGGCATTTCGATGCCGAAGAACGTCGCGAACGCCGCGAGTTGCCCTTCGATCATCGGCCGGCCGTTGGTCGCGCGGCAGCCGCACTGCCGCGCATGTTCGAGCAGCGGGGTTTCGGCGGGCGTCATGATGATGTCGACCACCTGAAGCGCCGGCGCAAACGCGCCGAACGCCGCGGGCATGCCGTCACCCGGCCGCATGCCGACCGGCGAGCAGTTGACGAGCAGATCGATGCCCGCGAGATTCGCCGGATCGATATCGACGCTCGCCGGGCAGTCCGGATAGAACCGGTTCAGCCGCGCCGCCAGTTGCTCGGGCAACTCGCGCTGCGGATCGGCAAGCGCGATGCTCGCCGCGCCCGCTTCCGCCAGCGCATGCGCCACCGCCGCGCCCGCGCCGCCCGCGCCGAGCTGCTTCACATGCTTGCCGCGCACCTCGAAACCGATGCGCTTTAAGCCCAGCACGAGGCCGGTGCCGTCGAACATGTCGCCGAACCAGCTTCCGTCGGGACGCTCACGCATGACGTTGATCGCGCCGACACGGCGGGCGGTGTCGGAGACTTCATCGACCATCGACATGGCGCGCACCTTGTGCGGCACCGTGACGACGAGCCCGTCGACGTTGCCGAGCGCCTGAAGCCCGGCCATGACCGGCTGGAACACGTTGACGGGGACATCGAACGGCAGGCAGACCGCATCGATGCCGCCCGCTTCGAACAGCGCGTTCATCAGTTGCGGCGTTTTCACCTGCGTCACCGGATTGCCGACAATGCCGAACAAGCGCGTCGCCCCGCCGATGCGATATCTGCGCGTGGCTGGCTGCGTCACCGCTGTCCCTCCGCCAAACCAGCGAGGCGCGCATGACGCGGCCACGGTTGCGTGTCCATCGCGGCATCGAGGCCTATCGGCTCGGGGCGGAACAGGCGTTCGTCCATCAGCTTGAGATCGGGCGAGATGACTGGCCTGAACGCCATGTGCGCGAGCACGTCGCGTTCGAGATCGATGCCCGGCGCGATCTCGATCAGTTCCAGCGCACCCTCGATGGCGCGAAACACCGCGCGCTCGGTGACGAAGAGCGTCGTCTGATTGCGTTCCTGCGCGTACGGCCCGCTGTACGACACCTGCTGGAGCTTCGACACGAACTTGCGGTGCGCGCCTTCCTTGAGAATCTGCAACTGCCCGCCTTCGCACGACACTTGCAGGCTGCCCGCCGTGAACGTGCCGCCGAATACCATCTTGCGCGCGTTCTGGCTGATGTTGATGAACCCGCCCACGCCGATCAGCTTGTTCGCGAAGCGGCTGATGTTCACGCTGCCCTGCGAATCGATTTCCACGGCCGAAAGAAACGCGATGTCGATGCCGCCGCCATCGTAGAAATCGAACTGTGACGGCATGTCCACGATGGCGCTGTAGTTGCGCGCCGCGCCCGCGTCGAGACCCGCGGCAGGCGCGCCGCCGATCAGCCCTTGCTCGTTGGTCAGAACGATGTGATGCAGCACGTCCTCTTCCGCCGCGACGAGCCCGATGCCCGTGCATACGCCCGAACCCACGTTGCACACCACGCCGACGCGCAGTTCCATCGCGAGACGCCGCGCGATGATCTTGCGTTCGTCGAGCGGCAGCCGCGGAAAACCGCCGAGCGGAATGCGCAGTTCGCCGCTGAACGCGGGATCGTAGGCGGTCTGGTAGGTCACCGGCTGATCCGGCTCGACGACCACCGCATCCACCAACATGCCGGGAATCTTCACCGTCTTGGCGGGCAGCGTACCGCGCCGCGCGAGCCGCTTGACCTGCACGATCACGAGGCCGCCGTTGCGCCGGGTCGCCTGCGCCATCGAAAGCATGTCGCCGAACACGGCTTCGCCTTCCATCGATACATTGCCATCTTCGTCGGCCGTCGTGCCGCGCAGGAACGCGACATCGACTTCGAAAGGCTTGTAGAACAGCCACTCGCGCCCTTCGATTTCGATCAGGCTCACGAGCTTGTCGTCGCTCGGCGCACCTTGCAGGCCGCCGCCGTTACGCGGATCGACGAAGGTATGCAGGCCGACGTGGCTGACGAGTCCCGGCCTACCCGCCGCCATTTCGCGCGTGAGTTGCGACAGCGCGCCCTGCGGCAACGTCCACGCTTCGAGTTCCTTGTTCAGCGCCATCTGCGCGAGCGGGGGCGAATCGACCAGCGTGCCGCACACGACGCGCTTGAGCAGCCCAGGATGCGCGAGCCGCGATGCGCCGCGCTCGCCGCGATCGCCGAGACCGACCGGATGCACGGACGTAATCCGGCGCGGCGCGCCCTGCGCGAGAAAGCGGCGCTCGAGCGCCTCGATGAGCGATTCGGGCACGGCATGTCCGCTTCCCGATCCTCCGATCATCAACGTGTCGCCGTCCTTCAGTAGGGATGCAGCCTGGTCGGCGGTCAAAATTTGCATGTTCTGTGCTCCGGTGTTTTCTGTGTCTGTCGATGCGTGCCTCTGCTACGCCGCCGAGCGCGATTCCGCAAATACCTGCTCGTCATCGCGGTGACGCGAAAGATGCTTGCCGAGCAGCGCGGCGATCAGCGTGAACAGGCAAAACGCGGCGAGGTACAGCATCACGTAGGTCGGCTTGCCGTCGGCATAGGCGACCAGCGCCGTGGCGATGAACGGCGTCGGCCCGCCGATGAACGCGCCCGAAAACTCGCGGCACATGGCGATGCCGGAGAAGCGGTACTGCGTCGGAAAGAGGTTGGAGAGGAACGCGCCCTGCGCGCCGCACGTGCAGCCCCAGCTGATGCCGTAGACCGCGCTCATCGCGATCGTGGCGAGCACGACGTCCTTCGAATCGATCGCATGAAAGAGCGGCCACACGAGCGCGAGCGCGATCATCGCGCCGGCGGCGAACACGTTGCCGCTGCCGTACTTGTCCGCGAGCATGCCGCCGACTGGCGCGCAGAAGAGCGAAAAGCCGAGCGCGATGATGAGCACGACCAGACTGTCCGCCTTCGCCATGCCGACGGTGTTCGTCATGTAGCTCAGCGCGAAGGTGTTGAGCACGTACGACAGCGCCTGATGGCCGCCCATCGCGAAGAAGCCGCACAGCAGTTCGCGCCGGCTCTTGCGAAACAGTTCGGCCACGGGCACTTTCGCGCCCTTGGCCTTTTCGCTCGCCTTCTCCATCGCCGCTACGTATTCGGGCGTCTCGTCGAGTTTCGAACGGATGTAGATGGCGACGCCGAACAGCGCGAGCGACAGCAGGAACGGCACGCGCCACACCCACGAGAAGAGGATGTCCTCGGGCACGTACGAAATCATCAGGAAGGTGGCGATGGCGATCATCACGCCGAAGTTGGTTGCGGCGTTCGGAATCGACGTGAAGAATGCGCGGCGGCTCGGCGGCGTGTATTCGGCGATCAGCGTGATCGCGCCCGCGAGTTCCGCGCCCGCGCCGAAGCCCTGCATCATGCGCAGGAGCACGAGCAGAATCGGCGCGAGGATGCCCGCCTGCTGCCAGGTCGGCAACAAACCGAGGCCGACGGTCGCCGCGCCCATGATCGTCACGCAGAAGACGAGCGCGGGCTTGCGGCCGTATTTATCGCCGATGTGGGAAATGACGATGCCGCCCAGCGGCCGGATGATGAAGCCCACGGCAAACGTCGCGAACGCGGCGAGCGTGCCCGCCAGCGACGACAAATGCGGAAAAAACAGCTTGTTGATGATGAGACCCGATGCCGCCGCGTAAAGCCCATAGTCGTACCATTCGATGATGGTTCCGAGCGTGGACGCGAATACGGCGCGCCGGATGTTCCTGCGGTCTGCCCGCGCGAGTGCTGGTTGCATGGCGCTGTCTCCTGCTTCTCTTGTCTGATCTCGTGTGCGATGCCGCGCGCCTGAAGGTCGCGGCATCCGTTGACGGTTTCGCTGCTGATCGTGTCGATCGTGTCGATCTCGTGAATCAGGTCCGGCCGCGATTGCCGAACGCGTTGGCGCCCTCCTCGTAATTGCCCGAGGCGAAGCAGAGCGAGGTCAGCTCGTTCTCGTAGCGGATGCCTTCGTCCACGCTCATCGAGAGCGCCGCGCGCACCGCCGCCTTCACCGACTGCGTGGCGATCGGGCTGAAACCGGCCATCTTGCGGCACAGCGCCATGGCGTGATCGACGACGGCCTCGTCGTCCACCACCATCTCGACCAGGCCGATGCTGCGCGCCTCGTCCGCATCGATGGTGTCGCCGGTCAACAGAAGGCGCATCGCCTGTCCGTAGCCGACCAGACGCGGCAGCATCTGCGAGGCGCCGCCGCCGCCCACCCATCCGCGCAGCACTTCGGGCGCGCCGAACTTCGCGCTCCGGCCGGCCACGCGGATATCGGCGCCGAGCATCATTTCCAGTCCGCCTCCGAGCACCCAGCCCTTCAATGCGGCGACGACGGGCTTGCT
Organism: Caballeronia sp. INML1; assembly: GCF_023631085.1. NCBI lineage: Bacteria > Pseudomonadati > Pseudomonadota > Betaproteobacteria > Burkholderiales > Burkholderiaceae > Caballeronia > Caballeronia sp. INML1. The sequence continues at coordinate 23,098 of NZ_JALQDT010000059.1, forward strand.
GAAATCGCGCACGACCATCGCGTAATCGGTGCGCGCGCGGAACTCCCACGCGGTCCGGTACGTCTTGAGCGAATGCAAGTCGCTGCCCGCGCTGAACGCGCGCTCGCCTTCGCCGCGCAGCAGCACCACGTGAACCGTCTCGTCGCGCTCGATGTCCTGCCGGATGCCGACGAGCGCCTGCGTCATCTCGGGTGTGATCGCGTTCATCTTTTCCGGCCGGTTGATGACGATCTCCGCCACCGCGCCGTGCTTGCGCATCAGTATCTGTTCCTGCATCGCGCCTCCTTTTTGCCGACTGCCGGAGCAGTCATGTCCCTTTGCGTTTTCCCTTATACTTACTTACTAGTAAGTAGCTTGAGCGGACATTAACATCTATCCCGAACGTCGCGCAACGGGAATTTCGAGGACGGAGAAATGGAGGCTACACAGTGGATGCGAAGACGCTCGAAGCACACGGAGGAACGCGGCCGGCCGATAGGGGTCGTGTAAAATCAGCCGTTGCTTCGCCCCGTATGAGGCTTAGTCACCACACCGATCCTCACCGAGGGAAAACCTTGAGTCAGACCGAGAAGACCGCAAGAACCGACAAGACGGCTCCAGCTACCCGGCAGCGGTCGTCCATGTACGACAGCATCAAGGACGTGGCCAAACGGCTTCTGATCGCGCACGGTTATCACAAGACGACGTTCGGCGTGATCGCGAAGGAGCTCGGCATCACGACGACCAACATCCACTATCACTTCGGCAACAAGAACAGTCTCGTCGAGGAGGTGGTGAAGGATTACGTGGCAGGCGCAACGGAAGGTCAGAAGAATATCTGGCTCGACGAAACCATGTCCTTGCAGGAAAAGGTGCAGGCGGAAATCGCCTTCAACCGCAATCTCTTTCGCAAGTACAACCCCAACGGCAAGACGCGCAAGCCGTGGAGCCTGATCGGCCGGCTGCGCCTCGAAAGCGACGTCCTCACCGACGAAGCGCGCGCCGCGCTCGCGGGCTTCACTACCGAAATCCACGGCGCGGTGGAGTTCGCGGTAGCGCATGCGAGCCGCAGCGGCGAGCTTAAGCGCGACACGCCCAAGGAAGACCTGATCTTCCTGCTCACGCATCTGATCGACAGCCTGTCGGTGTTCGCACAGGACGCGGGCGGCTTCGAGCGTGTCGAGCAGTTCATGAACTCGTTCTCGCGCGTCGTCCTCGCGAAATACACGAAGTAATGTTCGGGCATAGCAAGCATCTGCAGTACACAGTCCGCGTCGCCGCTCCCAATCCGGGTCTGGCGAATCTGCGGCTCGAGCAATTCGGCGGTCCGCAGGAGTTGCATAACAACCGCGTATGATCGGAAGGTTGACACGACTCTCGACTTTCTTGTCATCGGATTAATCGAGTTCACTCACAGTATCGAACAAGGATGAACCTGATTGAACGCGTTCCGCTGATCGGGTCCGCGCTTTGCTCTACATCGTGACACCTGACAATCCGAAATGGAGAACACGATGCCCCGCCCGACCCCCACCCAGGACACGACTGCCGCGACTTCCGCCGTCACGCAAAGTCAGGATGCCATTCAATTGCTGACGGATGATCATCGCGCCGTCGAAAAGCTGTTCGATGCGTTCGAGAAAACCCAGAAGGACGATCTGGATGCCAAGTCCACACTCGTGCGACGCGCCTGTGAAGAGCTCACGGTTCACGCGATGATCGAGGAAGAACTGCTTTATCCCGCAGCGCAGGAAGCGCTAGAAGAAGACGACCGCCCCGATGTCGAGGAAGCCTATGTCGAACACTTTCTCGTGAAGGTGCTGATCGACAAATTCACGAAGCTCAAAGCAGGCGAACCCGGTTTCGATGCCACCTTCAAGGTGATGAGCGAGATGGTGCGTCATCACATCGAAGAAGAAGAGTCAGACTTGTTTCCCAAGCTGCGAAAGTCCGGCGCCGATCTCGGTGCGCTCGGCAAGAAGCTGATTCAGCGCAAGGGAAAGCTGGAGGCGAAGATCCCGAAAGATGCTGGCGATAACACGATGCGCCTGCATTGATTCTGGCCAATATAAAGAAGAAGCGGCGCGCCCGACGTTGGGCGCGCGCATCCGCTGGTCATCCGCGCAGCGCGTCGAGCACATCGGAGAACGCACGATGTGTCGATGCGCTCAATCCCGCGCCGACCGCCGTCTGCACCGTTCGGCGCACACCGAGAATGGCGATGCCGACGAGCGCGAGTGCAATCAACTCGGCGTTGGGAGAGCGCAGAAACCACGGCACGGGGCGCGTCGTCGGCAGCGCACGCGGAACGCGCGTGACACGCAAGGGTCCGTCCGCAGTGTGCGCGGCAATCAGCTCCGCGCGCGATTCCGCCATGCGCGCGAGCACGGCTCCCTGAGCTTCGGCATGCTTCATTGCGCTGCCTCCCTGATGGCATCCGCGTCGCGTTGCAATTGTTCGCGCAGCATTTGAAACGGCTGCGCCGGCTTGCGCGACATCATCACAATGACGGCGATCACCGCAACCGCGAACCAGGCGCCCGCGACGCACCACGCCGTCAGCACGAGATACGGCGTGCTCGCCGCGGTCACGATTACGGCGATCGACACGAAAGACAACGTGAACAGCGCACCGATCGTGAGCGCCACGAGCGCGACCACTTCGTGCAATACGCGCTTCTTGGTTTCAGCGAGTTCGATCGGAATCAGCTCGCCATAGTCGACGAGGCGTCTCGTGCAGAAGTGGCCGATCCTGCGCCAGTTGGCGATCTTTCTCTGGATTGTCATCGTTGCTGCTCCAGCGAGGTTTCAGTCGAGACGGAGTGTCCTGTCACCACCTGGAGCACCGCGCATGCCTGCGATACCCACCCGCGCAACGTGAACGCATTGGCCCGAGAGCTGCGGCCGAAATGAGAATCGGTGGCACAGCCGTTGCTGAAATGTGATGCGCCGACCTCGCTTTTCGTCGACGATTTTTTTGGCCCTTTAGCACTTTATCCACGACGTGGTCGATTCAGGCCGCGTCTTCGCCAGCGCAAGACCTCGCGCTGAGACTCGCGGTACCAGACTGCAAGTGACGTAATCCCGCTCCTCTCAGTCGCTGCGAGCCCAACGACATGTGCAACCCAGACGAGCGCTGGTTCAAGGCAGGGACCCCGCTCGCCTTACACAAGGAAACGTCATCATGTTTGTTCATAACAAGCGCCTGCAATACACCGTGCGCGTCGCCGGTCCGAATCCCGGCCTCGCCAATCTCATGCTGGAACAGTTCGGCGGCCCGCAAGGCGAACTCGCCGCGGCCTGTCGTTATTTCACTCAGGCAGTTGCGGAAGACGATCCGGGCCGCAAGGACCTGCTTTTCGATATCGCCACCGAGGAGTTGAGCCATCTCGAAGTGATCGGCTCCATCGTCGCGATGCTGAACAAGGGCGCGAAGGGTCAGCTCGCGGAAGCGGTGGAATCGGAAGCGGAGTTGTACCGGTCACTCACGGGCGGCGGCAACGACTCGCACACCACCGCGCTGCTTTACGGCGGCGGCCCCGCGCTCACCAACTCCGCGGGCGTGCCGTGGACCGCAGCCTACATCGACACCATCGGTGAACCGACCGCCGATCTGCGCTCGAACATCGCGGCCGAGGCCCGCGCGAAGATCGTCTATGAGCGTCTCATCAATGTGACCGACGATCCCGGCATCAGGGACGCGCTCGGCTTTCTGATGACGCGCGAGATCGCACATCAGAAGTCGTTCGAGAAGGCCTTGCACGCCATTCAGCCAAACTTCCCGCAAGGCAAGTTGCCGGGCAATCCGGAGTTCACGAGCGTCTACTTCAACATGTCGAAGGACGGCGATGCACGCGGTCCGTGGAATGAAGGCGGCGACTGGAAGTTCGTCGAAGATCCGCAGCCGGCCGTGGATGGCGGCGACGGCACCGCGACGGTGAGCGTATCGGAGCAGGACGTAGAGACGCTCCAGGCGATGGTCTCGCGCACCGCATCCGATCCGTCGAGCGATCCGACAACGGGCGCGGATCTCGGCGCAGGCAAGGCGAGCTGACGCGCGACCCGCGCCTTGCGCGGCGATGGCGAACCATCGTTCGGTTTGCCATCGCCGCGATGCGGGACTGTTACTTCAAATCATCAGGTACTTTGCCGCCGTTTTCCGCGAGCTTCTGCATGACCTGCTTGTGAAGCCATATATTCATCGCGGCCGAGTCCTCCGTATTTCCCGTGTAATGCAATTCCGCCGCGAGTTCCTTGCGCGCAGACAGGCTGCTGTCGAGGCCGAGCAGCTTCATCAGATCGACGATCGACGTTCGCCAGTTGAGTCGTTCGCCGTGACTTGCCTGCATCTTGGTCAGCACCGCTTCGACATCGACTTCCTGCATAGGCGCGGCGGCCTGCGTCGGCGCGGACTGCGCAGGCGCGGAACCAGGCGCGGCAGCGGGCGTTGATGAAGCCGGCGCGGCCGGCGCGGCCGGCTGTCCGGCGGCTGGGCTCGCGTTGGCGGGCGCGCTGTCGTGGTGAAAGATCTTGTTCAGGATATTGGAAAAGATACTCATGACGTCTCCTTTGGAAGTGAGCCCTCGGTACGTGCAAGTGTCATGCCGCAGCGCTGCCGACACATCCGTCATTCGACGCAGCGATAATCCGACGCGGAATAACGCTTGCTGTATGAGTGTCGTGCCGTAAAAGCACGGTAGCGCGAATTCCCCACAATAAAGTAGCCCCGCAATGCGGCGAGGAGTCATCGTGGACATGTCATCCTGTTCCCCTTCCATCACGACCATGATCCGCATGGATCACACGCACGTGATGGCGGCCTTTCATCGCTATCACGCGCAAACGCCTTGGTGGAGAAAACGCGCCATCGTCGAGCTTGCCTGCACGGCACTGGAAATTCATGCACAACTGGAAGAAGAAATCTTCTATCCCGCGCTCAGCGAGGTCATGGCCGGCGACGAGCGTCTCACGAAGAGCAAGCCCGAGCACGACGCGATGAGGGAAGAGATCGCCAAGCTGCGTGCAATGGGTCCGCAAGACGCCGCGTACGATGCGCGCTTCATGCAGCTCATGCGCGAAGTGATGCATCACGTCGCGGACGAAGAAACTGTCTTGCTGCCGACCGCCGAGCGCGCGCTCGCGTCACAGCTATCCGAACTCGGCATGCGCATGACGAAGCGCCGCATGCAACTCGTCGCTCAACATCATCCGTCTGCGATCGCGGCGAATACGGCCGGCACGTTTCCGCTCGCGTCGCTTGCCGTCATCTCGCTGGGCGCGCTCGCTATCGCGCGTTGTCTGCGGCCCGCAGGCGCGCGCCGCATCGCACGTGATGCGTGATTCACGTCACGCTTCGCGGCGTGCCGTTGACCTCGACGATCAACACCGGAATCGACTTGGCCGCCGGCACTTTGCTTTCCTTCGCGTGATGCCATAGCGGCAGCAGCGGGTTGCACTCCGGGTAATAACCCGCGATGCATCCCTGCGGTATGTCGTAGGGCTGTATGCGCAAGCCTGCGACGCGTCGCTCGAAACCATCGTCGGAAATCGTGCGCAACGTCACGCGGTCGTCTTTCTTGAGCCCGTGGCGCGTCATGTCGGCCTCGCACATGAAGATCACCATGCGCTCGCCGCGGATGCCGCGAAATCGGTCGTCGAGACTATAGATCGTCGTGTTGAACTGGCTGTCGCTGCGCAGCGTCATGAGACGCAACGATTGCGGCTCGCGCTCGGGCATGTCGGGATCTTCGATAAGAGTCTCGGGCACGAAGAACTCCGCCTTGCCGCTCTTCGTCTTCCACTTGCGTTCGCGCGCCGGCAGATCGCGCGGGAAGCCACCCGGCGTCCACATTCTTTCGTTGAAGTCGTGAAAGGTCTCGGGATAGGTCTTCGCGATCTCGTCGCGCACCAGCGCATAGTCGTTGCGCCACCGGTCCCAGTCCACGGTCGAGCGTGCGCCGAGCGTGTGCTTTGCCAGTTCCGCGACGATATACGGCTCCGAGCGCGCATCGTGCGATGCAGGTTCTGCCACACCGCGCGAGCCATGAATGCAGCCAGTGCTGTCTTCCATCGACACGGCCTGCGCCCCGCTTGCCTGCGTGTCGATTTCGATGCGGCTCAGGCAAGGCAAGATGTACGACTTCTCGCCGTGCACGAGATGACTTCGATTCAGTTTCGTCGCAACATTGACCGTGAGCTTCAGGTTGCGCCAGGCCGGTTCGATCCGCATGCGGTCCGGAACCGAACGCACGAGATTGCCGCCGAGATTGATGATCGCGCTGACTTTGCCGTCGAGCATCGCCTCGAAAGTTTCAACGATGTTCATGCCCTTCTCGCGCGGCGGCTCGAATCCGAACTGGCTTGCGAGCTTGTCGAGCGGCGCGAGTTCTGGCTTCTCGGTAATGCCCACTGTGCGTTGCCCCTGCACGTTCGAATGTCCGCGCACCGGCGACGGCCCCGCGCCCGGCTTGCCGATGTTGCCGCGCAAAAACAGGAGATTGCACAGCATGCGCACGTTCTGCACGCCCTCTCTGTGTTGCGTGATCCCCATGCCGTAGTGCGCCATCACCGCGTTCGCACGCATGTATTCCGCGGCCGCGGCTTCGAGGTCCGCACGCGGCAGTCCCGCCACGCGCTCGATCTCGCTCCACGACGCGGCGCGCACATAGTCCGCGAAGGCTTCGAACCCCACGGTGTGCGTATCGATGAAATCGACATCGAGCACGCGCGGCTCGCCGCGTTCCTTCGCGCGATCGTCGGCATCGATGACGGTCTTGCAGATGCCCAGCAACGCCGCCGTGTCGCCGCCCGTCTTCACCTGATGGTATTGCGTGCTGATCTGCGTATGCGCAGGCGTCATCATCTCGAGCGGCGATTGCGGATTGGCGAACTTCAAAAGGCCCGGCTCGCGCAACGGGTTGAACGTGATGATCGGCACGCCGCGTTTTCTGGCGTCTTGAAGCTGATGCAGCATGCGCGGGCTATTGGTCCCGACGTTCTGCCCGAAAAAGAACATGAGATCGGTCTTCTCGAAGTCGTCGAGCGTAACCGTGCCGACGCCCACGCCAATGGCTTCCTTCAGTCCGACGCTCGTGCTTTCGTGACACATGTTCGAGCTGTCCGGCAGATTGTTGGTGCCGTACATGCGTGCGAAAAGCTGGTACATGTACGACGTTTCCAGCGATGCGCGCCCCGACGCATAGAACGCGACGCCCTTCGGATCGAACGCGCGCAACTCGCGGCCGATATCCTCGAACGCTTCTTCCCAGGTGACGCTCACGTACTTGTCCGTAGTGGCGTAATAGCGCAATGGCGCGGTCAGACGTCCTGCGTCTTCGAGATCGTGGTCATGCCACGCGCACAGCTCCGCGACGGTGTGAAGCTCGAAGAACTGCGGCGTCATGCGCTTCGCCGTGAGATCCCACGCAGTCGCCTTCGCGCCGCTTTCGCAGAACTCGAACGTGTGCGGATCGGCCGGCTTCGCCCATGAGCAGCTCACGCACGCGAAGCCTTCGGGCTTGTTCTGCTTGAGCAGCACAGTGCTGAGTTTGAGCGGCACCTTCTCGTGAATGAGCGCACCCGTGACCGCCCTGAGCGATCCCCATCCGCCCGACGAATACGGGTATGCGCCGTTCTTGCGAGCGGCATTGTCTGATTCGGCCATGTCTTTGCCTCGAGCGTCGTCTTAATGCTTCTATGCGAGGCTCAAGCAAACCGCATTCCCTTTCCGATAGCCTTCGCTTTCGTGGCACAGCGATTGCTCCCTAGTCTGAACGTCCGCCTTCTGTCCAGCGAGCGATCATGCAGAGCGCACTGAGCCCGGCAGGCATTCAGGCCAGCCGTATCCTAGATCTTTGGCATCTGACACTGGCCGTCTGCTGCATCGTTTTCGCAGCGATCCTGCTCGCCTGCCTGATCGCAATGATCCGCGCGCCACGTGCCGATCACGCGACGCCTGCGGACCTGTCCGCCATCGGCCGCCGCGAGCCGCAGGTGCGCTTCTGGGTCGTCGCTTCGACAGCCGTTTCCACATTTCTCCTCTTCGGGCTGGTGCTCGCGGACGTACTTACGGATCGAGCGCTCTCGCGCCTTCCGGTCGACAACGCGCTGCGTATAGAGATGACGGGTTATCAATGGTGGTGGCAGGCGCGCTATCTTCCCGATGGCGAGGCGCCCGGTTTCGTGCTCGCAAACGAGCTGCACGTCCCGGTCGGGCGGCCAGTCGTCGTATCGTTAAAGGCCGCCGATGTCATCCACACGTTCTGGGTGCCGAACCTGCACGGCAAGAGGGACATGATTCCCGGGCGCGATGCGACCATCGAATTCCGCGCCGATAAAGCAGGCGTTTATCGCGGGCAATGCGCCGAGTTCTGCGGCTACGAACACGCGCTGATGGCCTTCTCGATCACAGCCGATCCACCCGCGCAGTACGAAGCATGGGCCGCGCAACAGCGCAAGGCTGCGCAAACGCCTTCGGACGAAATCGCCGTGCGTGGCCGCGACGTGTTCATGAGCCAGGATTGCGCGCGCTGTCACACCGTCCGCGGCAGCGGAGCGCAAGGCACGCTCGGCCCGGATCTTACGCACATCGCGAGCCGCCGGACGCTCGCCGCCGGCACGCTGGCGAACAATCGCGACAACCTGACTGGATGGATAGTCGATCCGCGCGCGCTCAAGCCCGGCACGGTCATGCCGCCCACGCGCCTGCCGCCCGCCGACCTGAATGCGCTGCTCACGTGGATGGAGACGCTCAAATGAGCAACGAGCCGAACGCCCCCAGTCTCGTCGACGGCCCGCACGCATCGCCCGAAGTGCGCGCGGCGCTCGCGGCGACGTGGAGCGACCCGCCCGGGTTCATCGGCATGTTGTGCGCGGTCAATCACAAGACGATCGCAAGGCGCTTCATCGTCACGACATTTGTGTTCTTCCTGCTTGCGGGACTGCTCGCGCTCGTCATGCGCGCGCAGCTCGCGCGTGCCGATCAGCGCCTGATCGGGCCGAATCTCTATAACGAACTCTTCACGATGCACGGCACGACGATGATGTTCCTCTTCGCCGTGCCCGTGATGCAGGCGGTCGCCACATTCCTCGTGCCGCTGATGATCGGCGCGCGCAGCATCGCCTTTCCGCGCGTGAACGCCTATGCCTACTGGGTTTTTCTGTTCGGCGGGCTGCTGCTCTTCGCGTCGCTCGCCGTGAACACCGCGCCGAACGCGGGCTGGTTCAGCTATGTGCCGCTTGCCGGTCCCGATTACTCGCCGAACAAGGGCGCCGATATCTGGGCGCAGATGATCACGTTCACCGAGTTGTCGGGCCTGCTCGAAGCGGTCGTGCTCATCACGACGATCTTCAAGCTGCGCGCGCCCGGCATGTCGCTTAACCGCATGCCGCTGTTCGTGTGGGCCACGCTCGTCACGCAGTTCATGGTCATCTTCGCGATGCCTGCTGTCATGTTGTGCAGCACCGCGCTGATTCTCGACCGCCTCGTCGGCACGCATTTCTATAACCCGGCCAAGGGCGGCGACGTGCTCTTGTGGCAACACCTTTTCTGGTTCTTCGGTCATCCCGAGGTCTATCTGATCTTCATTCCGCCGCTCGGCTTCATCTCGTCGATCATTCCGACTTTCGCGCGCCGCCCGATGTTCGGCTATCCCGCGATGGTGCTGTCACTCATAGCCACTGCGTTTCTTGCGTTCGGACTGTGGGTGCACCACATGTTCGCGACCAACATCCCGGAGCTGGGCAAGAGCTTCTTCACCGCCGCGAGCCTGATGATCGCGATTCCATCGGCCATTCAGATCTTTTGCTGGATCGGCACACTGTGGACAGGAAAGCTCAATCTGCGCGTGCCGTTGCTCTTCGTGCTCGCATTCTTCTTCATCCTCGTGATGGGCGGGATGACCGGCATTATGGTGGCATCCGTGCCGCTCGACCTGCAGGTGCATGACACGTACTTCGTCGTCGCGCATCTGCATTATGTGTTGCTGGGCGGCGCCGTGTTTCCGTTGTTCGGCGCGTTCTATTACTGGTTCCCGAAGTTCGCGGGCCGCATGCTCGGCGAGCGGCTCGGCAAATGGCAGTTCTGGCTGTTCTTCATCGGCTTCAACGTAACGTTCTTTCCGATGCATCTGCTCGGCCTCGAAGGCATGCCGCGGCGCGTGTGGACTTATCCGCACGGGCTCGGCTGGGACGCCATGAACATGACGGCGACCATCGGCGCATATGTGATCGCGTTGAGCGTGCTGCTTTTCATCGTCAATGTCGTGCAGAGCGCGCGCAGTCAAGTGCCGGCGAGGGCCGATCCTTGGGGCGCGGGCACGCTCGAATGGAGCGTGCCGTCTCCGCCGCCGCCCCATAACTTCGATGCGATTCCCGTCGTGCATGGCCGCGATCCGCTGTGGGAGCCTTCCGCGCAACCGAGGTTCGTCGCGGGCCTCGCCGCCGATGCGCGCGAAGTGCTCGTGACGAGCGTGCTCGATGCGCAGCCCGATCATCGGCCGCTGTTTCCGAGGCCGTCGATCTGGCCATTCGTCAGCGCCGTCGCGACGACCGTGCTCTTCATCGGCTCGATCTATACGCCGTGGGCGATCGTGTGGGCGTCGCTGCCGGTCGCGGTCGCCATGATCCTCTGGTTCTGGCCGAGCCGCAGCGAGAACCGCGTGGCGCTCGAGCGGGAGCAAAGTCCATGAATCACACTCGCCCCGACGATATCGACACGAGCGATCTCGTGCTCGACGTGCGTACGCTGCCGACCTTCGCGTTCAGCCATCGCAGCCTGATGTGGTGGAGCACGACGGGCCTGATGCTGATCGAAGGCACGGTCTTCGCGATCGCAGTCATCATGTACTTCTATCTGCGCACGCGCGCCCCGGCCTGGCCAATGGCCGCCGATGCGCCCGGCCTGCTCTGGGGCTCACTCAATACGGCTGTGCTGATCGCGAGCCTGTGGCCGAATCAGCTTGCAAAAAACGCTGCGGAACGTGGCGAGCGCCGCAAGGCTGCGATATGGCTCGTCGTTTGCCTTGTGGCATCGCTCGCGTTTCTCGTGATACGCGGGTTCGAGTTCGCCTCGCTGAACGTGAGCTGGTACGCCAATGCGTATGGCTCCGTCGTCTGGCTGCTGCTCGGGCTGCATACGACGCACCTGATCACCGACACCATCGATACCGCCGTGCTCACCGTGCTGCTTTTCACGGGGCCATTCGAAGGCAAACGTCTCGTCGATGTCAGCGAGAACGCGCTCTATTGGTACTTCGTCGTGTTGACCTGGCTGCCGATCTACGCCGTGATCTATTGGGCCGCTCGCTTATGAAAACCTGGCTTGCGCTGCTCGGCGCGCCTTCGATCGTGCTCGGATGCCTCAGCGTGAACTACGCGCTGGTGACGCCCGCGTGCCGCCTGGGCGGCCATGCCTTGCTCGACGGCGTGAGCGGCGCGAGCCTGCTCGTCTGCGTCGCCGCGACGCTCCTCGCGTGGCAGCGCTGGCGCGACGCGCGGCGCACGCTCGGCCTGCCGACGCCCGATGCCGGCGATCGTCCCGCGCGCGCAGGATTCATCGCGGCGGTGGCGGCGGGCGTGGGCGCGCTGTCGGTCTTGTCCGTGATCGCGATTTCGATACCGCAATGGCTACTGTCCGCCTGTTGAAACGCGCGCTGCCTTGCGCCCTCGCCGCATGCGCCGATGTCCATGCCCATGGCGTGACGACGGACGCTTCGCCGCTCGCGTGGACGTTCGAGCCGTGGGTCGTCGGCGTGCTGGTGCTAAGCGCGGCGCTCTACATCGCCGGATACCTGAGGCTGCGCACGCGAGGCGCGCAAGGTCGCTCGCAACGCACCGGCAGACTCCTTGCGTTTTTAGCGGGCTGGCTCACGCTCGTCGGTGCGCTCGTATCGCCGCTGCATGCGCTGAGCGACTGGCTTTTCTCGGCGCATATGCTTCAGCACGAGCTTCTGATGCTCGTGGCCGCGCCGCTTCTCGTGATCGGCCGGCCGCTCGCGGTGTGGCTTTGGGCTTTTCCTGCGAATGCGCGAACGCGCATCGGCGTGGCGACGCGCTCGCGCTGGATCAGACATCCATGGCGCTTGCTCACGCTGCCCGCCGTCGCCTGGACCCTGCACGCCGCAGCGCTCTGGTGCTGGCATGCGCCGCGCTTTTTCGAAGCGGCGCTCGCGCGCCCCGGCATCCACACGCTTCAGCATGCGAGCTTTCTCGCGAGCGCGCTGCTTTTCTGGTGGTCGGTGTTCGGCCGCGCATCGGAGGCGCATGGCGCGCCCAATGCACACGCGATGCTTTCGCTCTTCACGACGATGGTCCATACCGGCGCGCTCGGCGCACTGCTCACGCTCGCGCCGGGCGTCTGGTATCCGTCGTGCATCGAGACGACGCTCGCGCTCGGCTTCGATCCGCTTCAGGATCAGCAACTCGGCGGCCTCGTGATGTGGGTGCCGGGCGGGCTCGCGTATCTGGTGGGCGCACTGCTCGTCGGCGCCCGCTGGCTCGCGCGGCGGCCGCCACGCATCGGGAGCGGCGCGCGATGACGATGAAATCCATGCGTGCGCTTGCGCACTTCGCCATGCTCGCGCTGCTATCGCCTGTTGCGGTCATGGCAAACGATGCGGCGCCATCGCCCGACTTAATCGCGCGCGGCGCGTATCTCGCGAAAGCGGCCGACTGCGCGGGCTGCCATACTGCGACGCCGGACGGCGCGCCCTATGCGGGCGGGCTCGAAATGACCTCGCCGTTCGGCACTATCGTAAGCAGCAACATCACCCCGGATCGCGAGACGGGCATCGGTGCTTATAGCTATGAGGATTTCGCGAAGGCGCTGCGGGAAGGCGTCGCGCGCGGCGGCAAGGGACTGTATCCCGCGATGCCCTATCCCGCCTTCGTCAAGATCACCGACGCCGACATGCGTGCGCTCTACGCCTACATGATGCACGGCGTGCCGCCCATTAGGTATCGGCCGCCGGAAAGCAAGGTGCCGTTTCCGTTCAATCAGCGCTGGGCGCTGCGCGTGTGGCGGATGGCGTTCGCGCCGAAGGACACGTTCGAGCCGAACGCCGCGCGGGATGCGTCATGGAATCGCGGGGCGTATCTGGTGCAGTCGCTCGGACACTGCGGGTCGTGTCATACGCCGCGCGGTATCGCCTATCAGGAACGGGGCTATGACGAGTCATCGAAGACGTATCTGTCGGGCGGCATCAATGACAACTGGTTTGCGCCGAACCTGCGCGCGGACATGGGCTCGGGGCTCGGGCGCCTGTCCGCGGAGGATATCGCCGCGTTTCTCGGGACCGGCCACGGCGCGGGCATCGTCGCGTATGGAAGCATGGTCCAGACGGTGGAAGACAGCCTGCAATATCTCAGCGATGACGACTTGCGCGCGATCGCCGTCTATCTCAAGAGCCTGCCCGCGACGGGCGCCGCAGATGGCGCATATGATCCCGCGCTCGCAGCGAGGGGCCGTCTCAAGACGCGCGCACCCGATGTCCCGCCCGAGCAAGGCGCCGCAGTATACGCGGGTTTCTGCGCGCAATGCCATCGCGATGACGGCAAAGGCGTCCCGAAAGCGTTCCCTTCGCTCGCGGGCAATCCCTCGGTCCTCAGTGAGGACACGACTTCGCTGATACGGCTCGTCGTCGAAGGCGGTAACAGCCCGGCGACGATCCACGGTCCGCCGCGCCAGCCGATGCCCGCCTTCGCCGGCCGCCTGACCGACGTGCAGATCGCGCAAGTGCTGACCTACGTGCGTGCATCGTGGGGCAACGACGCGCGCCCCGTTACGACGAATGACGTCGCCTCGATGCGCAGCAAGTTGCACAAATAACGCAGGCAATCATCGGGCGGCGTGCCGCGGGAGATCGAGCTTCAACGCGCCGTGCACAGAGGCGCATTGACCTGAATGGGCGGCGCCTTGTCATCGAATGGCGGCTGACGCACGAAGCTTTCGATCACGCCGGGCCTGAAAATCAGGCAGTAAGTAGAGCCGCCATATTGAAAGTAGCCGAGCTCTTCGCCCTTGCGCACACGCTGTCCGGGCAGCGCATCGATCATGCATGACGAGACTTCCGCCATGCCGCCGAAGACGCACGCCACTTCGCCGATGGCCGGATCGTCGCAATCGATGACGATCACCGCACGCGCGGCAACCGCCGTGATATAGCCTTGCGAATCGTTGAGGCTGCTCGGGTCGTAACCTTCGGCATCGGCGTCGGAGTAATACGTGCCATCGACGAGATACGCCTTCACGATCGTTCCGCTCACCGGCGCATGCCAGCGATGATAGAAAAAGGCACTGAGAAAGGCCTGATACACCGTTCCGCCGACGAAGCGACGCGCGAGATCCGCTACATGCCTTGCCGCTGCCGCGCGATTACTTCTGCACGCCCGGTTGCAGCGCCGCTGCATCGCGCCCCGCGCGCGGCGTCATGCGCGCGAAAAACACGACACCCGCAGCCACGACCGACATCACCGCGAGCCCCGTCAAGCCGCCCTGAATCGAACCCGTCTTCTGTTCGAGGAAGCCGAACGTGGCCGGCGCGACGAAGCCGCCGAGATTGCCGATCGAGTTGATCAGCGCGAGCACGGGCGCCGCGATGCGCGCATCGAGATAACCTTGTGGAATCGGCCAGAAGCATGACGATGCAGCCTTGAAACCGATCGCCGCGAAGCAGATCGCGACAAACGAGAAGACCGGACTGCCGAGACCCGCGGCATACATGCCGGCCGCCGCGATCAGCAGTACGCACGCGACCCACGCCTGCTGAAACTTGAAGCGTGCCGCGAGCGCCGCGAACAGATACATCGCGACGATGGAGATAAGCCACGGAATCGAGTTGAAGAGGCCGACCTGGAAATCGTTGAGATGCCCCATCTTGCGGATGATGCTCGGCAGCCAGAACGTCGCGCCGTAGATCGTCAGCGAGACCGAGAAATAGATCAGGCAGAAGATCAGGATCTGCGGATCGCGCAGCAGACTCCACGACGATGGCTTCTTCGTGTGCGCGGCATCGCGACGGCGCTGCTCGTCCTCGATTTCGGCGACGACCGCATCCTGCTCGGCGGGCGTGAGCCATTTCGCGTCGCGCGGCTTCGAATCGAGCCAGAACCATACGAAGCCGGCGAGCACGACCGACGCCATGCCTTCGATGATGAACATCCACTGCCAGCCGCGCAGCCCCACGCCCTCGATCAGCATCAGCCCGCCCGAGATCGGGCCGGAGAATACCGAAGCCAGCGCCGAGCCGCTCAGAAAGACGGCCATCGCCTTGCCGCGTTCATCGCGCGGCAGCCATTGCGTGAAATAGAGCACGACGCCCGGGAAGAAGCCCGCTTCGGCCGCGCCGAGCAGAAGCCGCATCGCATAGAAGGAGGTCTCGCCCTTCACGAAGGCCATGCCCACGGCCGCGAGCCCCCACGTGATCATGATGCGTGTGAGCCACGCCTTCGCGCCGAAGCGCTGCATCAGCATGTTCGACGGCACCTCGAACACCGCGTAGCTCACGAAGAACAAGCCCGCGCCGAGTCCATAGGCCGCCGCGCCGATGCCGAGATCCGCGCTCAGATGCTGGCGCACGAAACCAATGTTCACGCGGTCGATGTAATTGACGATGAACATCACGACGAAAAGCGGCAGCACATGCCACTTGATCTTGCGGACGGCGCTCGACAGCGCGCTGGAACTGCTCATGAAGTTGTCTCCTGGAATGCGCGTGTACTTGTTCTATGACTCAGAAGCGCGGGTTCTTGCCGGTGAAGTCCGGCTGATACTTGCGCATCTGCGAGAGGTCGTCGCGATTGCGCACGCCGCACGTCAGGTATTGCTCGTGCAATGCGGCGAGCTGCTCGCGATCGAGCTCGACACCGAGACCCGGCGTCGTCGGCACGCGCACCGCGCCGTTATCGAATTTGACGCGGCCGCCCTTGATCACTTCTTCCTCCTGCCACGGGTAATGTGTGTCGCACGCATACGTGAGGTTCGGCACGCTCGCCGCGACATGCGTCATCGCCATCAGGCTGATGCCGAGGTGCGAGTTCGAATGCATCGACATGCCGAAGCCCCACAGCCGGGCCATGCGCGCGAGGGTCTGCGTTGCGCGCAGCCCGCCCCAGTAGTGGTGATCGGAGAGCAGCACCTTGATCGAGCCCATGTTGCAGCCGCGACGGAAGTCGTCCATCGTGGTGATGACCATGTTGGTCGCGAGCGGCAGCTTCGTGTGCTTTTGCAGTTCGGCCATGCCTTCGAGGCCGGGGCATGGGTCCTCGTAGTATTCGAGAATCTCGTCGAGCTCGGGCGCGGCCGCGATGCTCGTCTCGAGTGTCCAGTTCGCGTTCGGATCGAGGCGCAGCGGCACGCCGGGAAACGCCTTCGCGAGCGCCTGCATGCAGGCGATTTCATGCGCGGGCTCGAACACGCCGCCCTTTAGCTTGATGCTCTGGAAACCGTACAGGTCGATCATGCGCTGCGCCTGCGCGACGATCTGCTCCGGGCTGATGCCCTCGCCCCACGCGTCGGGTGCATAGGGCTCGCCGATATGTTCCGCGTACTTGAAAAACAGATATGCGCTGTACGGCACGGCGTCGCGGACCTTGCCGCCGAGGAGATCGACGACCGGCGCACCGACGATCTGCCCTTGCAGATCGAGCATCGCCACTTCGAACGTGCTGATGACCTTCGGCGCATTTTTCGCGGCATGCGAGCCGGGGGCGAGTTCGAACTCGACGGCGCCGGGCGTCGCCTTGATCGTCGCGCGCACACGCTCTTCCATCCGGTTCAGGTCGAACGGCGACAGGCCGATCACAAGCTCTCTGGCCTGATCGAGCACGCGCAGCATCGGCTCGTCGCCATACGTTTCGGAGATGCCGACACGCCCGTCGCTCGTCTCCAGCTCGACGATAGCGCGCAACGCCCAAGGCTCATGGATGCCCGCGGCGTTAAGCAACGGGCCGTCGCGAAAGGCGATCGGCGTGATTCGAACCTGGGTGATGGCGATATCGCGGGTCATGTCGGGCATCTTCGAAAGTTGCAGGAGTTCCGGCATCGTAAAGCACTAATACATTAGTGTGTCAGTCGGGTATACGCTCATCGTCCTTTTCGAAGTTGCCCCGCCACATGCCGCCGAGCGCGGCTATAGTACTAATGTTTCAGTCGCGAACCGCTTTCCCTCTGACATGAAAAACGCCGCTTCCGCCACGGTCCATCGCCTCGACCGCTCCCGCCATGCCGCGCCGCAGGTTTTCGAGCGGCTGCGCGAAATGATCCTTTCGCTCGAACTGGAGCCCGGTACGGTGCTGTCGCGCACAGAACTCGCAACGCGCTACGGCCTCAGCCAGACGCCTGTGCGCGATGCGCTGATGAAGCTCGGCGAAGAAGGACTCGTCGACATCTTTCCGCAACACGCGACGGTCGTAAGCCAGATCAGCGTGGCGTCGGCGATGCAGGCGCATTTTCTGCGCCGCTCGATCGAACTCGAAGTCGTGCGCACGCTGGCGCGGGACCACAGGGCGTCGCTGGTCGCGCGGCTGCGCGCGACGATCGCGGAACAGACGGAGTGGCTCGATCCGAAGGACGTCGAGCAGTTTTCAGCGCTCGACCAGGCTTTCCATCGGCAAATGTATGAGGCCGCGGGCGTACCGCAACTCTGGGACCTCGTGCGCAGACTGAGCGGCCATATCGACCGCCTGCGCCGTCTGCATTTGCCGGTCGAGGGCAAGACGATGGCCGTGGTGCGAGATCACACGGAAATCGTCGATGCCATTGAAAAAGGCGATGCCGACGCAGCCGATGCCGCGCTGCGCAGGCATTTATCCGGCACGCTCAGTCAGGTGGACGAGATTCGCACACGCCACCCGACTTTCGTGACCGATCACTGAGCGGGGGCGTCATTCAGACGCCGTGGGCGCGCAGGCGAGCCGAGTACCAGCGCGAAAACTGCTCCACATAGCTCTCCGTGAACGGCGAGAACACAGCGGGCCGATAGGCGGGATCCTGCGTGCCTTCATGCGTGATCTCGACCAGATGCTTGTCCTGCGCGTTGGTCGCGACCCACACTTCCGTCAGATCCTGAATCTGATAATCGACGCCCTCGACCGCATCCGCGTGCACGAGCCATTTCGAGCGCACGAGCGTTTTATCCGGCGCGAGCGGGATGATGTACGAGATGACCGCGTGGTCGCTCATCACGTGCGTCCATGCGTTGTGCGTCCAGAGATGCGTGTCGCCCAGATCGCGCCGCTGCAGATTGCCGAGCAGCTTTTGACTCGCGACCTTCGTGCTGATGGTCTGCGATTCGCCGTGTCCCGCGATGACGAGTTGCTGCGTTCTGAACTGCGTGATGGCATCCTCGTCCAGCCATTCGACGGTCGCGCTCGTGAAGCCGTCGCGCTCCCAGCTTGCCTGACATGCCGCGTTCCGGGCCTTGTAGGCCTCGATTTCCCCGAGCGCTTCCTCCGTGAGATTTTCCGTGCTGAAGCCGAAATCCTCGGGCAGAAACGAAGCGGTCAGTTCCGGATGCGTCGCCGCGCAGTGATAGCACTCGCGGTTGTTCTCGATCACGAGCTTCCAGTTGCCGTTCTCGATGATCTCAGATTCGAACGCGATCTTCGTGTTGCGCAGGTCGAACGGCGCGAACCGCGGCGCCATCGTGTCTTCGAGCTTCGCGATGTCCGTCGGCGGTTCGTCGGCAAGGCACACGAAGATATGCGTGCCGACGATGCGCGTATGCACCGGCAGCAGGCTGCGGCACTTCGGATCGAAATCTCGGCCCATGTGCGCGGCGTGGCGCAGGCTGCCGTCGAGATCGTAGGTCCACTGGTGATACGGGCACACCAGCATGCCGACCGTCGATTTCCCGGCCTCCTTCAGGCGCGCGCCGCGATGACGGCAGACGTTGCGATAAGTGCGGATGTTCTCCTCGTCGTCGCGAACGATGATGATCGAAGCCCGGCCGATATCCACCGTGGAGACATCACCCGGTTCCGGCACGTCCGCCGTCACGCCGACCAGAATCCAGTGCTTATGGAAAAAGACCTCGACATCCTTCTCGAACACGTCCTGCCGCCCGAACAGCTCGCCGGGCAATCCGTGGCCGGGCTCGCGGCTGCGGATCAGTTCGCCAAGAGTCTTGCATTGCACTTCGGACATCGTCGCTCTCCATCGTTCAGGGATCGGGACTTCGAGTGGTCCCGCGATAACCCGAGTATTGGATCGCTGAAAAATAGCGTCAATACGCTTTATTTTCCGTGACAGATGACTTTGGGTTATGCGTGCGCATCGCCGCGCAGCCACTTGATCAGAGCGTCGATAGCGGGCGTGATGGCGCGGCCGTGCGGCACCACGGCGAAGTAGCAATCGTCCGGCTTGAACGACGCCACTTGCAGCCTGACCAGTTCGCCGCTTTCGAGGAAATCGTGAACGAGCCGGCCCCATCCGAGCGCGACGCCCTGGCCGTAACGCGCGGCCTGGATCGCGTCCGTGTAGAGGCTGCAACGCAGCGCGAAATTCAGGCGCATCGGCCTGAAGCCGACCGCGTGAAACCATTCTTCCCAGCCCATCCAGCCTTCCGAAGTCGAATCCGATTCGACGAGCACGGTGCCCGCGAGCGCTTCCAGCGACATCGGCTCTGCCTGCGCCTCGAGCCATGATGGCGAACAGACCGGAAATACCTCCTCGTCGAAGAGCAGCGTCGCCGTGCCGTCCGGCCAGACGCCGTTGCCGAAGCGCACCGCGACATCGATCTCCTTGTGCCGCAGATCCGCCGTGAACATTTGCGTGGACAGGCGCAGTTGCAGATCGGGCTGCGCGGCCTTGAGCGACGCGAGCCGCGGCAAGAGACGGAAGTGCGAGAACGCGGAAGTAGCGGCCAGCACGAGCTCCTGCTGCACGGGGCCGCGCGCGATGCGGTCGAACACGCTCGCGATCTTCTGCATGGATTCGGCGACGACGCGATACAGCGCCTCGCCTTCGCCGGTCAGTTCGATCGCGCGATGCAGGCGGCGAAACAGCCGCGTGCCCAGGGTTTCTTCGAGGAACCGCACCTGCCGGCTCACGGCGGCCTGCGTGACGCCCAGTTCGTGCGCCGCGAGTGTGAAGCTGCCGAGCCGCGCGACAGCTTCGAACTCGACCAGCGCAGTCACCGACGGAATGAGCCGCCGATACCCTTTCGTTTTTTCGGTTGCAGGTTTCATGCGTCGCTCAGAGAACGGCCTTCGATTCGGCCGCGGGCCATTGCTGCATCATCGTGCCGATTTCCTCGTCGAGCCATTCGCGAAACTGCATGTATTCCGGGCGCGATTTCGCGTTGCGATGCGTGATCAGATAGTGATGACGGTCATGGAACACGAGCGCGTCGTCGACGGGACGGACCAGCTTCTTTTGTTCGACCTGACGATGCACGAGATGATGCCAGCCGAGCAACGTCCCTTCGCCTGCTTCGGCCTGCGCGACGAGCAGCCGATAGTCGTTGCTTTCGAAATTGTCGTGCTGATCGAGGCGTTCGGAACCGTCGCCTTGCTGATACCAGTTCTTCCACACGCGCCAGTCGACGTGCTCGCACACTTGCGCGCGACCGAGCAGCGAAAGGCTCAGCGTGGGATGCGCGAGCAGATCGAGCGGCTTGAGCGTGCGCCCACGGAAATAGCGCTCATGAAAAGGCGCGCTGCACACCGGATACACGATGTCGTGAAAGAGCGGTTCGACTTCATACTCCGCCTCGCGCGGCGGATTCTTCGTGATGATGACATCGGGCTGCATGAGCTCGTCGAGCTCCATGAAGTGCTCGGTCACCATCACATGCAGGCGGATGTCCGGAAAGCGCTGGCGAAACGCGGGCAGCCTGAACGAAAGCCAGAGCGCCGAAAAGGTATGAGAGATGCAGAGCGTCAACGCGTGGCGATCGACGCGCCGCACCGCCTGCGCCGCCTCCGCGATGTTCATGATCGAGAGATACGACGCGTTGTAGAGAATGCGGCCCGCGTCGGTCAGCGCGATGTGCCGGCCAGTGCGCTCGAAAAGCGCCACTTCGAGCGTGTCTTCGAGTTCCTTGATCTGCCGGCTTACCGCCGCCTGCGTGACGCACAGCACTTCCGCGGCTTGCGTGAAGCTTTCGTAGCGCGCCGCGGTGACGAAACACCGGAGCGCGCGCAGCGACGGCATCTGGGCGAGTAGCCGGTCCGCGAACTGCTGTTTCTTCTGCATGTGAATCACCTTCGAGGGGCGCGATGATCGCCTGACCTCGTTATCCACGCCCTTTCACGCGGCGCATGATGTTGTCGAGCGCCTCCGCATAATGCGCGTACGTGCCCCGCTCCGACAACTCACGGTTGAACTGCTCGTTGAGGCCGCCGGGCGTGCTCGCGTGCCCGATCATCGCGGAGAAAGGCTCGGTGCCAGAGGTCGCTTCATGTGCAAGCCCCACATGATAGCCCGACAAAAACGAACGGGCCGACGCATACGGCACGCCTTGCGCCACGAGCCACGACGCCTGTTCCTCGAGCAGCGCGAAGAAGGCGGCCATCGTCGCGGTCGCGGCGGACAGGGCATCGAACTGATGCTCGTCGTCGACTTCGACCGCTTCGCCGAGCGGCGCGAACAGCGTCCGTGCGATGTCGTCGTGCGGGCAGATCGCCGTGCTGCCCTTGCCCGCCGCTACGGCGGGCAGCGGCACCGCGCGCACGATTCTCGCCGAACGGCGCACCAAAGCCCGGATCTGATCGAGGGATTTCCCCGCGATAAAGCTGATGACGTGATGCCGCGCATCGAATGTAAGCTCGCTCAAAACGTCCTGTGCGATCTGCGGCACGACCGCAAGACAGACGACGTCCGACGTATCGAGCACGCGCTGATTGCTTTCGCAGACTTCGATACGCGCGTCGAGCGCGGCCAAGCGCGCCGCAGTTTTCGCATTGCGTGGCGACAGCGCCACGCGCTCGAAAGAAACGCCGAAGCGGATCATGCCGGTCACGACCGCCGCCGTGATCGTGCCGGTGCCGATGAAGCCAATGCGCATGTTGCCTCGTCCGATGATCAGTCGAGCTTCAGCCAGGTCGTCTTCAGCTCGCAATATTGGTCGTGCGCGTAGACCGACTTGTCGCGTCCGCCGAAACCGGACTGCTTGAAGCCGCCGAAGGGTGTCGAGAGATCGCCCTCGCCGAAGCAGTTCACGGTCACGGTGCCCGCGCGGATGCGCGCCGCGACTTTATGCGCCTGGTTCACGTTGTCGGTCCATAGCGATGCCGCGAGTCCGTAGCACGTATCGTTCGCGATGCGCACGGCCTCGTCGACGTCAGCATATTCGATAAAGCAGACGACCGGGCCGAAGACCTCGTCGCGCGCGATGCTCATTTCCGGCGTGACGTTGTCGAAGATCGTCGGCTCGACGAACCAGCCGCCCGTTTCAATCAGCGTCGCGTTTCCGCCGCTCGCGACACGCGCACCCTCGGCCTTCGCCTTCTCGATGTGGCCAAGCACCTTGCGATAATGCGCCTCCTCGATGAGCGAGCCGAGCTTGACATCGGGATCGAGCGGATCGCCGGTTTTCCAGCCTTCGAGCACGGCCTGCACCTTTTGCAGCAGTTCGGCCTTCTGGCTCGTGTGAACAAGAATGCGCGAGCCCGCGCTGCAGTTCTCGCCCATGTTCCAGAACGCGGCGGCGACAGCCTGCTCCGCGACGGCATCGAGATTCGCGACGTCGGGCAATACGACTTGCGGATTCTTTCCGCCGCATTCGAGCACGACGCGCTTCAGGTTCGTATCGGCGGAATAGCGCAGGAAGCGCTTGCCCGTTTCGGTCGAGCCCGTGAAGGCGATGAGATCGACATCCGCGTGCGTGCCGAGCGCCTGACCCGCGCTTTCGCCGAAGCCCGTCACGACGCTGAACACGCCGGGCGGCACGCCCGCTTCCAGTGCGAGATCGGCGATGCGCAGCGTCGAGAGCGAGGTCTGCTCCGCAGGCTTCACGATGACGCTGTTGCCCACGGACAGCGCCGGCCCGATCTTCCACGCCAGCATCAGCGCCGGAAAATTCCACGGCAGCACTGCGCCGACGACACCGATCGGCTCACGCGTGATCATGCTCACGACGTTCGGACCGGACGGCGACAGCGCGTCGTAACGCTTGTCCGTCACCTCGGCATGCCAGCGGATGCACGCCGCCGACTCGGGAATGTCGAGCCCCATGCATTCGCTGATCGGCTTGCCGGCTTCGAGCGCTTCGAGGAGCGCGAGCTCTTCGGCGTTTTCATCGATCAGTTGCGCAAGGCGCCGCAGGACCGCCTTTCTCTGCGATGGCGCGGCCTTCGACCACACGCCCGATTCGAACGCCTCACGCGCCGCGACGACCGCGCGGTCGATGTCCTTGGCGTCGCACTTCGCGACCTCCGCGAGCACCTTGCCGGTCGAAGGATTCAGCGTGCCGAACGTTTCATTCGATGCGGCATTGCAGCGTGCTCCCGCGATGAATGCGCGGCCGTCGAGCGACAGGTGTTCCGCCTGACGTTTCCATTCCTGATACGTCGTCATGTCATGTCCTCAGAGATTCAAAGCTCGGCGCCCGCCGAGAATTCCTTCATCCAGATCGCCGCCGATACCGCGACGTCCGCGATCGGCCGCATCGGCAGCGAACGCGGATGCGGCTGTTTCAGCAGTTGATCGATCAGTTCGTTCGATTGCCCGAGCGCGTGTTCGGCGATGAGCTTGCCCGCCGCCGATCCGCGACTCAGGCCGAGCCCGTTGCAGCCGACGGCCTCGTACACGCCGTCGTCGCGTTGCCCGAATAGCGCGCCGTTATTTGCCGAAAGGCACAACGCGCCGCCCCATGTGTATTGCAGCTCGACGTCCGCGAGCATCGGAAAGCGCCGGTCGAACGAGCGTTGATGCAGATGTTTCGCTTTCGCGAGGTCGCCTTCCGACACCGAAAGATTGGGCCGGAACGCGAAATGGTTGCGCACGCAAATACGGTTCGTGGCGAGACGGCGCACGGTGGTGCCCATCGGATCGGCCGGAATGAGCGCCCAGGAATTCGTGCCGCCGAGTTTTGCGATCTCGTCGTCGGTCATGACACGCGACATCGACGCGAACGTATAGACCGGCAGCAAGCCGTTCGGATGGCCGCCAAAGGTGGCTGCATACGCATTGGTGCACAGCACGACGCGCTTCGCCTCGATACTGCCGTTCGCGAAGCTCAGCAGCTTCGTCTGGCCGCGCGTATCCATGCCCTTTACCGCGCTCATTTCGAACACGGTTACGTTCGACGGTTGCGTCGCAGCGAGGCCGCGCATAAGCGCCGCCGGCTGAACCGTGCTGCATCCCGGCGTGAAGAGCGCGCTCTGATAGAAGCGCGTGCCCGTCACGCCGGCGATCGCGGCCTCGTCGAGCCACTCGCATGGCTCGTCGATACGCGCGAGCCCATCCGCGAAATGAGTCAGCGCCGCATGGCCCTTCTTGTTCACCGAGGCGTGATACTTTCCGTCGTCGCGCCAGTCGCAATCGATACCGTTCGCCTTGACCGTGCTGCGCACATAGCCGATGCCATGCCGTTGCAGGCGCACGTCCGCCTTGTCGGCCTCGACACTGCGCGAATAACTCTCGCTGCTGATGTCATGCGGCAAATCGACGAAAAAGCCGGAATTGCGCCCCGCTGTCGAACGCCCGATGCGATCAGCCTCCACGAGCGCGATCGAGGCATCCGGTGCAAGTTCGGCAAGCCGGCGCGCCGCACACAAACCGGTGATACCCCCGCCGACCACGACGAAGTCGAAGCGCGCTTCGCCCGTCACACTTCTGGCGGGCGCGACGGGTGGCAGGCTCTCCCACCAGCCGTTCACGCCGTCAGGCGCGGGAAACCGCATGAAGTCCAGTTTCGAGGCCATTCACGTTACTGAGCGTTGCGCAGCAAGGGTTGAACGATCTTGGCGAAGGCACTGCGCTCTTCGTCGTTGAGCGTGCCGAGCGGCGCACGTGCGTTGCCGACGCGCGTGCCCGCGAGTTCGCATCCGTAACGCACATACTGGATGAATTTCCCGCTGCGCTCGAGCAGTTCGAGCACGGGGAGCAATTGCGCCATCAGCTTGCGGCCAGCATTGAAATCACCGCGCTTCACGCATGCTTCGAGCAACTCGCCATGCGCTTCAGGCAGAAAGTTCGATGCCCCCGCGACCCAGCTTCGCGCGCCCCATGCGAAGAACTCGAGCGCCTGATCGTCCATGCCGCAACTGAGAACGAAGCGCTCGGGCAGATGCGTGGCGAGATGATGCAGATGCGCAATATCGCCCGTGCTCTCCTTCATCGCCGCGAAGTTGGGGCGCGCGAGCAGCTTGTCGAGGACTTCATCGCCGATAGCCGTGCCGGTGCGTGCCGGGAAGTTGTAGAGCATGATCGGCATGTCGAGCGCGTCATCGACCTTCAGCAGATGATCGAGCAACTCTTCCTGCGTCGGCTGCACGTAATACGGCGCTGCGATGAGCAACGCGTCATAGCCCGCGCGTTTCGCCTCCTGTCCGATACGCAGGACTTCTTTCGTCGTGGTCGCGTTGATGCCCGCCGTGAGATACGTCTTTCCGCCGACGGTGGAGGCCACCGTATCGAACGTCTTTACGCGCTCGTCGAAGCTGAGCGCGTAGTACTCGCCGGTAGTGCCGCCGACGCCCATGCCCGATACGCGGCCCACGAGACTGGCGGCGTGCTGACCGAGCATTTCATGATCGATTTCGCCGTCGTCCTTGAACGGGGTGACGAGCGGAGTGTGTACGCCTTCGAAGCTCATGTTTGTCTCTCGATGAATGGAGGGTGTGTGCTCATGCGCGGTGCGCGTCAGGCGTCACTGCGCGAGCCACGCCTTTACCTTGTCCGGATGCGCGTCGACGAACTTCTTCGCGGCGGTTGCGTAATCGTTGGTCGAATTGCCTTCGAACTCGATCGCCTCGACATCCGCGAGCGTCAGCTTGTAGTGTTTGAAGAATACATCCGCGCGTGGAAACTTGGTCGCGAACTGCTTCGATGCGAAGGCGTGAATCTGTTCCTCGCCGCCGAGCGTGCCCTTCGGGTCCTTCAGATAGCGCATCTGCCACTTCTGAAACAGCCAGTGCGGGCTCCATACGGTCGCGACGATCCATTGCTTCGATCCATACGCACGCTGCACCGATGCGAGCATGCCCGCCTCGCTCGACGATTGCAGCTTGTAGCCGGACAGGTCATAAGCCTTGATTGTCCGCTCCGACGCCTGCATGAGACCGCCGCCCGGTTCGATGCCCTGGATCACGCCGTTGAGTTGCTTCTGCACCTCGGGCTTCTTCAGGTCTTCGATCGACGAAAGCTGCGACTCGGGCACATACGCTGGCACCGCCCAGCCGTTCTTGCCGCCCGTGTAAATGATGCCGACATCATCGAGCGTGTCCTTGTAGCGCGCCACATACTGACCGTGCGTCACCGGCAGCCATCCGCCGACCATGATGTCGAGATCGCCGCGCGACACGCCCTGATACTGGATGCCGATATCCGCCTGGACGAACTGCACCGGCTGCTGGAGCTTCGTTTCGAGCACGTACTTCGCGACATTCGCGACCGCGAGCACATCGGCCCAGTTCGTGACGGCGATCTTGATCGGCTCGGCCGAGATCGCCGGGCTCGAGCCGGCCCCGAACGCCACGATGGCCGGCGTCACGATCTTGACGATGAGGGATTTGATGAAGCTGTTTTTCATTTCGGACTCCGTAACTGACAATGCAGTATTAATGTGTAGTCGACGCTGTGATGCTCAGGTCTGAGCGGTGCTTCCGGCCGCGGCGGGCTTGGCCGGCGTGGAGATGACTTTCTTCTTCGACTTCTTCGACTTCACGCCGAAACTCTCCGTCAAACGATCCAGAATGATTGCGAGCAGAACTACGCCGAGCCCGCCTTCGAAGCCGATGCCGATATCGAGCCGCTGAATCCCGCTCAGGACGTATTCGCCGAGGCCGCCCGCGCCGATCATCGAAGCGACCACCACCATCGACAACGCCATCATGATCGTCTGGTTCACGCCCGCCATGATCGAAGGCAATGCATTCGGCAACTGGATCTTCCAAAGCAGTTGCGCATCCGTGCTGCCGAAGGACCGGCCCGCTTCGAGCAGTTCCTCCCGCACCTGGCGAATGCCGAGCGTGGTCAGACGCACGACCGGCGGCATTGCGAACACGATCGTCGCGATCACCGCGGGCACGCGCCCGAGACCGAACAGAATGACCGCGGGAATCAGATAGACGAACGCGGGCATCGTCTGCATGAAATCGAGCAAGGAACGCAGCACGACTTCCACACGTCTGTTGCGTGCGCCCCAGATGCCGAGCGGCACGCCGATCACGAGGCTGAAGAACGTCGCCGCGATGACGAGCGCGAGCGTCGAAACCGTCTGCGCCCAGAGGCCCATGTAATTGATCACGTAGAGCGCCGCGCCGACGAACACCGCGAATACGACACCCCTTCTCCACAGCGCAAGTCCCATGAGAATCACGAGCATCGCGATGAACGGCACCGCGCCCAGGCCATCTTCGAGCAGCTTGATGACCGCGCCGAGCGCGGCCGAGAACGCGTCGAAGCCGCCGCGAAAGTGCGAGAAGAGAAAGTTGACTGCGTCGTCGGCGAACTTTCCAAAGATCGAGGAATTCATGCTGCCCTCCGCTCCATGACCTGCTTGAGAATCGTGCGGCACGACACCACGCCCGCGAGTCTGCCCTGTTCATCGGTGACCGGCACGTCGTGCTCCTGACCGAGCGCGATGGTCGCGAGTTGATGCAAATCGGCTGTCAGCGGGACCGCCGCGACGTCGCGGAGCAAGGCGTCGGCGATGGGCCGTTTGCCGCTCTTGTGCAGCGATGCAGGCGTCACGCAGCCCTGATAGCGCCCCGCCTCGTCGCAGACGTATCCGCACTCGGCGCCGCTGTCGATCAGGCTGTTCAGATAGCGCTCCGACGGCGCGCTCGTGCTGCACGCGATGAGACCGCGTTCGACCTTCGTCATCAGACTCGATGCTTCGAGGAAGCGCGATACATCGACATTGCGGAAGAAGTCGCGCACGTAATCGTCGGCGGGCGACTGGATGAGCTCGGCCGGCGTGCCAACCTGAATCAGGCGGCCGTCCTTCATGATGCCGATGCGCCCGCCGATCTTCACCGCTTCTTCGATATCGTGCGAGATGAAGACAATCGTGCGCTGTTCTTCCTTTTGCAAGCGCAGCAGTTCGTTCTGCATTTCGAAGCGGATGAGCGGATCGAGCGCAGAGAATGCCTCGTCCATCAACAGTACCGAAGGGTTCACCGCGAGCGCGCGAGCAAGGCCGACGCGCTGCTGCATGCCGCCGGACAGTTCGCTCGGCAACAGCTTTTCGTAGGAAGCGAGGCCGACGCGCGTCAGTGCCGCGCGTGCGATGTCATAACGATCCGCCTTCTTCCTGCCCGCGACTTCGAGGCCGTAGGCAATGTTGTCGATGACGGAGCGATTCGGCAGCAGCGCGAAAGACTGGAACACCATCGCCATTTTTTCGCGGCGCACGGCGCGCAGTTCGGGCGTGCTCATCGGCGCGATGTCGCGGCCTTCGAGGATCACTTGTCCCGACGTCGGCTCGATCAGGCGGTTGAGCAGACGCACGAGCGTCGACTTGCCCGAGCCCGACAAGCCCATGATGACAAAGATCTCGCCCGCGTTGACGGCGAGGCTGACATCATCGACGGCGACCATGTTGCCTGTTTGCGCGAAGATTTCGTTGCGGCCGAGGCCTTGCTTCAACAGCGCCTGAGCGCGCTCCGGCTTCGCGCCGAAGATCTTCGAAAGATTCTTGACCGTGAGGATCTCGGTCTGGGATGCCGCAACCGTTCGGGCCGGCGAAGCGATTCCCGGCTGCGAGGAAATCGGATTCGTGACGTCGTTCGGTGCGAGCGTCAGGTTGGGAATCATCGGGTCATTCCACCTAGCAAGTTCGAAAAAGGGATATGTCGCTGCCGGAACTTCCCGGCGTTCTTTGCGTTGAATGAAGCGTACATGGCCAATTTCGATCACCCACCGACATTTTGTGAGCACTTTCCGATACTTCTGGTAATGCATCGGCGCATCGCACAAGGTGCCCGAGAATGGTGCAGCGTTGCGCGAATATCGCAGCGCCATGGCGGACGCGGCTTTGCGGGCGAAAGCCCTACGCGTGGACGATGAGCGCCACGCGGCCGTTCGCAAAAGACGCTAGGGAATGTCCCTAGCCTGGGTCGTCTGGATAACTTTTTCTGCTGGTAAAGGCGATAACGCCGCGCATCGGGCGCGGCGTCGAAGGAGAAAGTCAGCAAGCGAATTACCCGAAGGTAAAGCTATACGCCTGCGCACCCGGGTCGAGAAACTCGATTTCGAAAGTGCGATCAACGATCGGACCCGTCTGACGCACGAGCTGATAAAGACGCGCGCTCGTCACGACGCCGCTGCCATCGGCGGCGATGTCCGCGCCATGCGATGCGCCCGGCGCCGCACCATCGATCGTCACGCGAAATCGGACTGGCTTGCCATCCGGCGACGGTCCGAGCACGAGATGCAGATCGCGCGCATGAAAGCGATACGCGATGCGCGCGTGCGGCGCGGCCGGCGCCGCAGCCTCTTCTCCCACGTTCCACTGTCCTTCGAGCGCCCAGTCGTTAAGCGATAGTCGCGCGGGCAGCGTGTAGGTCTCGATGCCATCGGGCATCACGCGTTGCGGCGATGCGAAGCCTTGCGCCTGTTTGTAGCCCACATAGGTCTCGCCTGAGCCGATGTTCGCCGGATCGGCCGCGGCCTGCGCCCCGTTGGCCTGCACGGTGTGTACATCGCGCACGTTCATCGTCGCGCCGCTATCGGCGAGCAACTCGCGAATCGCGTTCTCGGCCTCGCGGTATCCGCCTTCGCCGAAATGATGAAAGCGCACGCGCCCTTGCGCATCGACGATATAGAACGCCGGCCAGTACTGATTGCCGAACGCGCGCCAGATGGCGTAATCGTTGTCGATAGCAACCGGGTACGTGATGTTCAGGTTCGCGAGCGCGCGCTTCACGTTGCCGGTGTCGCGCTCGAAGCCGAACTCGGGCGTATGCACGCCGACGACGACGAGCCCGTCATCGCCATAACGTTGCGCCCACGTCTTGAGATACGGCAAGGTGCGCAGGCAGTTGATGCACGAGTACGTCCAGAAGTTGACCACGACGACCTTGCCGCGCAATGCGTCGGTGGAAAGCGGCTTGGCGTTGAGCCAGGTCGTCGCGCCGTCGAGCGATGGCAGTCTGCCCTGAACCGGCAGCGCGGCCGGCATCGATACGCGCATGACGCGCGCACCTTGCTGTGCATCGCGCGAAGTCTGCTTCGCCTTCAGCATGCCGACGAGCTTGCTCTCGATGCCGGTCGTCGGCGCGCCGGGGATATGCGCGAGCAAGCGCGTGTCGAAGCCCGTTGCTATCGCGGCCACGGTCAATACGACGAGCGCGCCCATTGCACGCCGCAGATGCTCGCCCACGCCGAGCGAGCGCTTGACGACATCCAGCGCGCGCTTGCCGAGGCTCGACGCGATCGCAAGCGAACTGGCCGCGCCGACGCCATAGGCAACGAGTGCCGCAGCCGTGTGCCAGCTCGCGCCATGCAAGGCGGCGCCCGTGAGGATCACGCCGAGAATCGGCCCTGCGCACGGCGCCCACAGCAGCCCGGTCGCCGCGCCGAGCAGCATGGACGACGCGACACGGCGCGTCGTCCCCTGGGTTTGCGAACGCGCGACGAGGCGATCCGCAAGCGCCGACAACGGACGCGTGAGCCGCGCGGCAATCGACGGAAACAGGAGCGCTGCGCCGAACAGCGCGAGCGTCGCGAGCGCGATCCAGCGGCCGTACTGATTCAGTTGCGCGGCGCCCGCGAGACCCGCGACGCCGAGGCCGGTCACGAGCGCGAACGTGCCCGCGAGTCCGATGAGAAGCGGCAGGCGGTCGGTGATGAAGGGCCTGTCCGAACGCGCGAATACGAACGGAACGACCGGCAGAATGCATGGGCTCAATACGGTGAACACGCCGCCGAGCAATGCGATGACGATGAGTGACATGAGATCGGTGTTCCGTGAAAAGCGGTTGGACGGACCGGCATCGAACGCCGGGAATACGGCACAACAAGCATGTGTCGTATTCCAGCGCCTTCATGTATCGCGGGAATGTCAGAAACGGCGCGCCGTGCAACGCCGTGTATCGGCCGCGCCGCCGGATACATGGCGATACAAACGGGACACGCGCCCGATACATCGGCGCGCTTCAATACGCTTTAACGCATCACCGAAAAGGAGAACCGTCATGTTCGCTCGACTCAAGATCGCCGCCGTCGCCACCGCGATGGTCGCAGCGCTCGGCGCCGTCGCGGCGCTCGCCGCTTTCTCATCGACCGGCTCCGCGGCCGGCATGAAAACGACGCAGCAGACCGGCGCGCAGGCGCCCGACTTCACCGGCATCGATAACTGGTTCAACAGCGCGCCGCTCGATCTCGCGCAGTTGCGCGGCAAAGTCGTGCTCGTCGATTTCTGGACTTTCGATTGCATCAACTGCGCACATACGCTGCCGCACGTGAAGGACTGGTACGCGCGCTATCGGGACAAAGGACTCGTCGTGGTCGGCGTGCATACGCCCGAGTATTCCTTCGAGCGCGATGCCGGCAACCTCAGGAAAGCGATCGCCAAATATGGAATCGAATATCCCGTCGCGCAGGACAATCGATACGCAACCTGGAATGCGTATGACAACCAGTACTGGCCCGCGCTCTATCTGATCGATCAGAACGGCAAGATCGTGTACACGCACTTCGGGGAAGGGCGCTATGCGCAGACCGAAGAAACGATTCGCAAGCTGCTCGGCTTGAGCTAAAAAAAACGCGCCAGCAAAGGCGCGTTTTTTCATTCGATTGCGCGCGAACGCTCAACCCTGTCGCGCAACGACGCCCTCTGCATCGGTATCGCGCGTCGAGCCTTTCGCCGGGCGCCCTGCCCAATAGCCCGCGAGCATCGATCCCGACAGGTTGTGCCACACCGAGAACAGCGCGCCGGGCAACGCTGCAATCGGCGTGAAATACAGCTTGCCGAGCGTCGCCGCGAGCCCCGAGTTCTGCATGCCGACTTCGATTGCAAGCGTGCGGCAGACGGCTTCGTCGAAGCCGAGCAGGCGGCCGCCCCAGTAGCCGCCCAGTAAGCCGATGCCGTTGTGCAGCACCACGCCCACCGCGACGACCATGCCCACCGACGCGATGCTCTTCTGCGTGCCGCCGACGACCGCCGCGATGATCAGCAGAATCGACACCATCGACACGAGCGGCAGCGCCCATTCGATCTTGCGCACGAGCTTGCCGAACAGATGATTCACGACGAGGCCGATGACGATCGGCAACGCGACGATCTGCACGATGCTCATCAGCATCCCGTACACGTCGACGGAAATCGATGCATCGACATAAAAACGCGTGAGCAGCGGGGTCGCGAACACGCCGACGAGGGTCGACAGCGCGCTGATCGTGACAGACAGCGCCACATCGCCACGCGCGAGATAGATCATCACGTTCGAAGCCGTACCGCTCGCGACGCTGCCGACGAGCACCATGCCCGCCGTCAGATCGGGCGGCATGCGCAGCGCCTTCGCAATCGCCCACGCGGCGAGCGGCATCACGAGATAATGCAGGACGATGCCCGCGATGACCGGCGCGGGCCGCGTGAATACGCGCCTGAAATCGTCGATGGAGAGCGTGACGCCCATCGACAGCATGATGATCGTCAGAAGCATCGTGACGTGCGGCGCGATGCCCGTCACTGACGAAGGCGCGCTGTAGGCGGCGATGGAAACGAGCACGGCCCAGAGCGGAAAAAGGCGGGTGATGCGGGCAAGCATGAAAACAATCCTCGAAGGTCGTTGCGTATCGTGTGTGGTTCAGCGAAAGCGGCGGTTCGCGGGATGACCGGACGGGCGCAGACGGACGAATGTTTGCCTTCGTGGGGCGGACGCGGCCCGCGACACCGCACACGCACGGGTCACATGCGATTGCGGCCGAACGGCGGGCAGGCGCCGCATTTTACCCGGCGTGCGGCCGTGTTTCAGGGACCGCTTAACTCACGCGATGCAATCGCCCGGCTCTTTCGACTCATTCGCATCTAATTCTTCGGCGGCATCATGCGCATCAAACAACTGGTCTGAAGGAGATGAACATGACACCGATCGCCATCATTCAAGGCACGCCGACATGGGTCTGGGTGCTGCTCGCGTTTCTGCTGTATCGCGGCATCAAGGCAATGCAGGCCAGCACTACGCCGCTTTCGAAGCTCGCGATCATCCCGCTGGTTTTTGCGGGCATGGGTATCGCGCATCTGATTTCGTCGCCGCTCACGGGCGTGGCCGCCGTCGCCGCGTGGATCCTCGCGCTTGCCGCGGGCGTCATCGCTGGCGTGTTCAACGCGAGCCGGAGCCGCTTCATTGTCGATCCGATCGCTCGCACCGTGATGCTGCCGGGGTCGATCGTGCCCTTGCTGCTGATCGCCACTACGTTTATCGCGAAGTTCTGGCTCGGCTTCGAGATGGCGACCGCGACGAATCTCTCCGCGCTCGCGACGTATGGGGTCATCGATGCCGCCGTGTCGGGTGTCGTCGCGGGCATGTTCGCCGGACGCTTCTTCACGTACTGGAAAACGATGCACGCTCTGGGCGCGTCGTGGGCCTGATCGATGCTGGCTCGCCGAACGTGGAACGCACGAGGTCCGCAGCATGAGCGTCAAATGCAGCCTCCAAGGAAATGCCGTCACACTTGTTACTCCCGGCCATTCGCTTTCGAGTTCAGACTGATTTCACGGACAACAACTCAAGAGGTTGCACAAGCCATGACTACATCAGACGAAAAAGGAACAGCGGGCGCACGCACTGAAATGCGTACGCCACCCGTCGTGTCGGAGCAAGCGTGGGAAGCGGCGCGACAGCAGTTGCTCGTGAAGGAAAAAGCTCACACGCGCGCCCGCGATGCGCTCGCTGCCGAGCGGCGCCGCATGCCGTGGATGGCCGTGAAAACGGACTATATGTTCGAGGGCCCCGACGGCAAAATCGGCTTTGTCGATCTGTTCGACGGACGGCGTCAGTTGATTGTGTATCGCGCGTTTTATGAGCCCGGCGTGTTCGGCTGGCCCGAGCATGCGTGCCGTGGCTGCTCGCTCGTCGCCGATCAGGTCGCTCATCTTGCGCATCTGAATGCACGCGATACGACATTGGTATTCGTATCGCGTGCGCCGCAAGAGGACATCGCTCGGCTGAAGCAACGCATGGGCTGGAACATTCCGTGGTTCACGCTGACGGATCGTTTCGATGCCGATTTCGGGGTCGACGAATGGCACGGCACGAACGTGTTTTTCCGTGATGGAGATAACGTATTCCGCACGTATTTCCTCAACAATCGCGGCGACGAGCAGATGGGCAATACGTGGAACTATCTCGACATCACGCCGCTTGGACGTCAGGAGCTGTGGGAAGACTCGCCTGAAGGCTATCCGCAGACACCGACCTACAAGTGGTGGAACTGGCACGATAGCTATATCGACGATGCGCCGCCCGACAAGAAATGGGTCGAGGTATCCGACGCGGGCGAAGCGGCATTTCGCGCCGAGAGCGCTAAAAACAAGGGGTGAAATCAGTCACGGTTCGATCGCGCCCACGAACGTCAGCCATTCGCCGACGATCGCCTCGGGCGCGTCTTCCTGCATCAGATGTCCTGATCCGGGCACACGCGTGAAGCGCGCCTTTGGAATCAGCGATGCGAGTTCGATACCGCGCTCGACCGGTATCCATGCGTCTTCTTCGCCCCAAAGAATCGACACGGGACACGTCAATTCACGGTAGCGCGATTGCACTTCATCCGTGTAACGCTGATCCATCTGCGCGATCTGCCGATAGAACGCGGCCTGCCCCTTCTCGCCCGTCCACGGCTGCGTATAAACGCACAACGTCTCTTCGGATAACTTTCGATGCGCCGCGCCTTGCAGATACGCATCGAGCATCGCTTGATGCATGTACGGCGGCACGCCTGCGAACGCGGCTTCATGTTGCCGCACATGAGCCACGAAAGGCGATCCCCAGGGCGCGACGGCAACGGGATCGACGAGCATCAACGAGCGATACGCGCAACCGTTCAGCAACGCTGCCCTGAGCGATGTCGCACCGCCAAAGTCGTGCGCGAGCACATCGGGTAATGCGCCATTCCAGTCGGCGCTCCAGTACCCGATGAGCGCCGCGAGCACGCGATTCTGCACGCCGAGCGAAACGTCCTGTCCATCGCGCATTTCCGAAGCGCCGTAACCGAGCAGATCGAAGTAATGCACGCGGCGCGAACGGGCCGCAATCGGCGCGATACGCCGCCATACCTGGGATGAAAACGGCGTCCCATGCACGAGCACGAGCGGCGCACCCTCGCCGATCACGCCGTAGTGCACAGCCTGCCCTTCGAAGTCGAACACATGATCGACCGGCAGGCGATCTTTCGTTTCGCTCATGACGCTGTCTCGCTCAACGCAGGTTCGTGCGCGCGAGTTCGACGATTTCATCGCCGCGCCCGCTCAGAATCGCTCGCAACATGTAGAGGCTGAAGCCTTTTGCCTGCGACAACTCGATGGTCGGCGGCATTGCGAGTTCGTGCTTCGACGTGACGACATCGACGACCGCCGGTCCCTTGTGCGCGAACGCTTCCCGCAACGCGTTTTCGAGTTGCTCCGACTCTTCCACGCGTACCGACCAGATGCCCGCGCCCTTCGCGATCTGCGAGAAATCGGTCTTGCTCAGATCGACGTTGGTGTCGAGATAGCCGCCCGCCTTCAACTCCATCGACACGAAGCCGAGCAGACTGTTGTTGAACACGACGACCTTGATCGGCAACTCGAGCTGCACGGCGGAGAGCAGATCGCCCAGCAACATCGACAAGCCGCCGTCGCCCGATAGCGACACGACTTGCCGTTGCGGTTGCGCGGCCTGCGCGCCGAGCGCCTGCGGCATCGCGTTGGCCATCGAGCCGTGATTGAACGAGCCGTGCAACTGGCGCTTGCCGTTCATCGTCAGATAGCGCGCGGCCCATAGCGTCGGCGTGCCGACATCGACGGTGAAGATCGCATCCTCGGCGGCGATTTCATCGACGAGCTTCGTGAGGTATTGCGGATGGATCGGACGTCCCGGCGCGGACGGCGTCGCGAGATCGTCGAGGTCCTTGCGCGCGGTGGCATAGTGCCTGAGCGCGTTCTCAAGAAAACGCCGCTCGTCCTTGCGCTTAAGCTTGGGCAAAAGTGCCGCGAGCGTTTCCTTGATGGTGCCGACGAGCCCCATTTCCAGCGGCGCGCGGCGTCCCAGTTGCGAGCCGCGCCAGTCGATCTGCACGATCTTCGCCTGCGGGGGATAGAACGGGCGATACGGAAAATCGCAACCGAGCAGGAGCAGCGTGTCGCAGGACATCATCGCGTGATAGCCCGAGCTGAAGCCGATGAGCCCGGTCATGCCGACATCGAATGGATTGTCGTACTCGATGAACTGCTTGCCGCGCAGCGCATGCACAATGGGCGCGCCGAGCGTGTCGGCAAGCGCGATGACTTCGTCATGCGAGCCGGCGACGCCGCTGCCGCACATGATCGTCACCGCTTCGCAGCCGTTCAGAAGGTCGGCGAGTCTGCCGAGGTCCGCATCGGCCGGCACGATCGCGCCCGGGGCGCTCGCGGTCCAGCGCGGCTCGACACCCGGGCCGTCGCTCAATGCAACATCGCCCGGCAGCACGATGACCGCGACGCCGCGCTGATCGAGCGCCGCGCGCATCGCGCGTTCGAGCACGCGTGGAAACTGCGATGCATTGGACACCAGTTCCACGAAGTGACTGCATTCCTTGAACAAGTCCTGCGGATGCGTTTCCTGAAAGTAGTTCAGGCCGATTTCGGTCGACGGAATATGCGCGGCGATGGCGAGCACGGGTTGATGATTGCGATGGCAGTCGTAGAGCCCGTTGATGAGATGCAGATTGCCCGGTCCGCAACTCCCGGCGCATACGGCGAGCTTGCCCGTAGCGGCTGCATCCGCGCCCGCTGCGAAAGCGGCCGCTTCTTCATGACGCGTATGCATCCAGCGGATCGAGCCCACGCGATCGAGGCTGAATGCAAGTCCGTTCAGGCTGTCGCCCGTGACGCCCCAGATGCGTTCCACGCCCGCTGCCGCAAGCGTCTTCGCGAGATAGTCCGCTACCGTGTTCCTGGCCATGATGGTTCCTGTGACGAAGAGAGGGAGTCCAATGAGTGGCGGATCGCGGGCAGAGCGGCGCCGCGCATCCGCTATGGCTCAATGCATGCTGGATTCAAAACGCAAAGCGAGTGTACGCCGGGTTACTGTGGATTGTCTTGAACGGGGGGCGAGGCCGCATGGCGCGGCTGTGACATGGCTTACCCAGGCTTTCCGGTACGGCAATACCGGCATTTCGAATGCATTATTCGCCGGTGAATTTCGTATGCGGAATGCAAATAGAAACGGGGCCCAGTCGCGATCTACGTCGAATCTGTTGCTTACGAGGCGCAGCATTGAAGCAGGGCCGGCGTCATCGAAGGAGACCGACGCCGGCCATAGCTCAGCCCTTGCGCACGGTCTCCGGCAAATCGCGCCCGTGGTACTTCTTATAGATCGTATTCAGGTTCCCGTTCTTCATGTTCGTGCCGACCCAGTTGTTCACCCATTCCTTCAGTCGCGGCTGGTCTTTGTTCATCGCAATGCCGAGATCGAAGGTCTTCTGCTCGAACTTCATCTCGATGTTGCGTTGCGGCGCGCGGTCCTGCATTTCCTTCAGGTTCGAAGGCGTGCTCGAAAAGAGCTCGACCTGACCCGTGACCATCGACGTAATGAGCGTCGCGTCGTCCTCATAGCGCTGGATCTGCGCGCCCTTCGCCTGTTGCGTCGTGAGCGTGTCGTTCACGGTGGCACGCGTGAGACCGATGGTCTTGCCGTCGAGGTCCGCGTAATCCTTCACCTTGATCGTCTTTACGCCGCCGACGATGATCGAGATCACCGCATACGGGTTCGAGAAATCGACCACTTTGGCGCGCTCCGGCGTGACCGACAGCGACGAGATGACGAGGTCCGCGCGCTTCGCCTGCAGCGTCGGAATGCGTGCGGCATTGGTGATCTGCACGAGTTCGAGCTTTACGCCGAGATCTTTTGCGAGTGCGGTGGCGGTATCGACGTCCGATCCCGCGGGCTTCAGGTTCTGATCCGCGTAGCTGAAGAGCGGCGTGCCGATCGCGATCGCGACGCGCACGACGCCCGCTTTCTTGATGTCGTCAAGCTGATCGGCCATCGCGCTGTGCACGGCGGCCGCCATCATCAGGGTTGCCACGGCCGCGCGTGCAATGATTGTCTTTGCTTTCAAGTCGAGTCTCCGTCGTTATTGATGTTGCTGGATGGGATGCTGCGGATATCAAAGTCCGTTATCGAGAAATGCGCGCAATTCGGGCGTGCGCGGCGCATCGAGCATGCTGCCGTCGCCCACTTCCCACACCTTGCCCTGATGCATGTAGATGATGCGATCCGCGACGCGCTTGGCGAACGCCATCTCGTGCGTGACGAGTAGCATCGTCATGCCGTCCGCCGCGAGGTCTTCCATCACGCGCAGTACTTCGCCCGTCAGTTGCGGATCGAGCGCCGACGTCACTTCGTCGAAGAGCATTACCTTCGGCGACATCGCGAGCGAGCGCGCAATCGCCACGCGCTGCTGCTGTCCGCCTGACAATTGTTCGGGGTACGCGTCGGCCTTCTGTGCCAGACCGACCTGCTCCAGCACATTCATCGCGATACGACGTGCTTCGTCGCTCGACATCTTCTTCACG
Organism: Caballeronia sp. INML1; assembly: GCF_023631085.1. Lineage (NCBI taxonomy): Bacteria > Pseudomonadati > Pseudomonadota > Betaproteobacteria > Burkholderiales > Burkholderiaceae > Caballeronia > Caballeronia sp. INML1. Next base: position 61,937 of record NZ_JALQDT010000059.1, read on the forward strand.
TGACGCAGTGCGAGCATGATGTTCTCTTCCACCGTCAGATGCGGAAAGAGGTTATAGCTTTGAAACACGATGCCCACTTCGCGGCGCAACAGATGCAGATCGACTTTCGGATCGTCGACGCGAATGCCGCACACTTCGATCTGCCCCTGGTCGATCGTCTCGAGCCTGTCGATGCAGCGCAGCGCCGTGCTCTTGCCCGAGCCGCTCGCGCCGATCACGGCGATCATCTCGCCCTTGTTGACTTCGAACGACACGCCCTTGAGAACATGATTGGAGCCGAAGCTCTTGTGAATATCGCCGACCTTAACGATTGCTGACATTGAGCTTGTTCTCCATCGATTGGCTCCAGCGCGAAAGCGGATAGCACAGGACGAAATAGAAGGCGCCGACCAGCCCGAAGATGAGGAACGGCTGGAAGATCGAGTTGTTGATGATCTGCCCCGCGCGCGTCAGCTCGACGAAGCCGATCACCGAAGCAAGCGACGTCATCTTGATGAGCTGTACGAGAAAGCCGACCGTCGGTGGCAGCGCGAGACGCATCGCCTGCGGGATGATCACGAGGCGCAGCGTCTGCCAGCGCGTGAGCGACAGACACTCCGACGCTTCCCATTGCGGCTTCGGCATGGCTTCGATGCAGCCGCGCCAGATGTCGCCGAGATATGCACTCGAATAGACCATCAGCGCAAGGCCGGCCGCGACGAGCGCGGGCACCTGATAGCCATAAACCGACAAGCCGAAGTACACGATGAAAAGCAGGATCAGCAGCGGAATGCCCTGAATCGCTTCGATATAGACGAGCGCAGCACGCGAAAGCCACGCGCGCGGCGAAATGCGCGCGAGCATCACGCAGAAGCCGCCGATGCCGCCGAGCACGAACGCGAGCACGGAGAGCACGAGCGTCCAGCCGATCGATTGCACCAGATAGACGAGGTGCGATGACGTGAATCCGCCGCTCATGCCGCACCTCCGGGAATGACGGTATCGATGCGTTGCGAGTCGGGCGGGGTCGTGCCCGCGCGCTTCGCGGCGAGACGGATCGCCCGGCGGCGCTTGAAGAGATGCTCGCCCACTGCCCACGCAATCAGCTTGATGATCAGCGACAACACGAGATACAGCCCCGCCACCACGATGTACGTTTCGAGTGAGCGGAATGTATCGGACTGCACGGTATTGGCGACCGCCGTGAGTTCTTCAGCGGAAATCTGCGACGCTATCGCCGAGGCCTGCATCATCAGCAGGAACTGGCTCGTCAGGGCGGGATAGACCTTTTCGATCGACGGCTGCAGCATCACGTGCCAGCCGATGCGCCACTTCGAAAGCCCAAGGCATTCGGCCGCTTCGATCTGTCCGCGCGGCACCGATTCCAGACCGGCGCGAATGATCTCGGCTGCATAGGCGCCGATGTTGATCGTCATGGCGAGCGCGGCGGCCGCGAAGGTCGGCATGCGCAAGCCGATGCTCGCAAGACCGAAGTACAGAAGAAAGATCTGCACCAGAAACGGCGTGTTGCGCACGGCCTCGATATAGAGGATGCAGACGCGCGTGAGCACCGGCACCTTCGCGCGCTTGGCGAACGCGACGAGCATGCCGAGGATCAGGCCGAAGAACACGGCCACGCACGTCATCTTGAGCGTGAGCCAGGCGCCCAGCAGGAACGTCGGCCAGTACGGCAACAGCGGGGTGAAATCGAGAGAAAACATGGCGGCAAATGTTCCTGTGATGCCCGGGTGCCTGCTCCATGACGCCCGTGCTGGATGTATGACGACATACTACGAATGTCGTGATACCGCATGCTGCATGCATTAAACCGGGTCGAACGGGCCCGTCGTGGTGAACGTGCCGCCTTGCAGTACGGCCACGGGATCGGTGGGCGCGGGCGGCGGCGTCGCTTCGATCTTTTGGCGGAACTGCTCGGACGAGTCGCGCGGCTCGAAGCGCAGATGCGCAGCGCAGCGGTTGTCCCACCATGTGTGCGCGTTCGCGGACATGCCGAACACGATCGTATGGCCGACGTCCTCCGTGAACAGGCTGCGGCGCAGCAATTCATGGAAGTCGTCGTAGCTCATCCAGCTCGCCATCATGCGGCGATCCTTCGGCTCCGGAAACACGGAGCCGATGCGGATGCTGACGGTTTCGATGCCGTAGCGATCGAAATACATCTGCGCCATGTCTTCGCCGAACGATTTCGACAACCCGTAGTAGCCGTCAGGACGCTTGCGCGCGGTGGCGTCGATTCGTTCGTCCTGCCGATAGAAACCCGTGACGTGATTCGAGCTCGCGAACACGATGCGCCTGACACCCTGACGGCGAGCCGCTTCATAGAGGTTGAACACGCCCTTGATGTTGGCTTCGAGAATCTCCTCGAAGGGTCGCTCCACCGACACGCCGCCGAGGTGGATGATCGCATCGCAGTCGGCCGCGAGCGCATCGACGGCCTGGCGGTCGGCCAGATCACAAGGAACGAGTTCCTCGTGAGGCGCCGAATCGCCCGGCAGCACACCGGGCAAGTCGGAAATGCGCACATGTTGCGCGAATTCCGCGACGCGATGACGGATCGCCCGTCCGATACCGCCTGCGGCACCCGTCAGCAGCAGCCGATCGAATCGCGCGACGTCGTTGGTTTGTTGTTCCATCAACCTTGTCTCCTGAAGGCTGTCGTGGCTAGGAATTACCCTGCACGCGTCTTCTTGTACGTTGTCATATCACTACATGACGCATATCATCATTTGCCGACCGATTTGTCAATGTGTGTAAAACCCACGCCAACGAGAACGCCGTGACGCTATCGCCCGATCCGCATGCCGAGTCGCTCCATGCTTCTTCGACAGATCCATCCATTGCGCTGCCTGCCGCGCGACGCAGCCTCACCGCGCAACTGGTCGATGCGTTGCGCGCGCAAATCGATGCGAGGACATTGAAGGCCGGCGCCCGCCTCGCGACCGAAGCGGAGATGGTGCAGCGTTTCGGCGTGAGCCGTACTGTCGTGCGTGAGGCGCTATCGCGTCTGCAGGCTGCGGGGCTCGTGGAGACGCGGCATGGCATCGGCACCTTCGTGTGCGAAGCGGGTATGTCGCCGTTGTTGCAGCTCGATCCAGCCGATGTCGCGGGCTCCATCGACGCGCTCGCGATCCTCGAATTGCGCATCAGCCTCGAAACGGAGAGCGCGGGACTCGCGGCCATGCGATGCGATGCCGCCCGCCTCGCGACGATGCGCTCGGCGCTCGCCGATTTTTCACGAAGCGTCGGCGCGGCATCGGATACGGTCTCGCCCGATTTGCGTTTTCACATGGAGATAGCGCACGCGACGGGCAATCGATATTTCGTCGAGATCATGGAGCATCTCGGCACGCGGATGATTCCGCGCACGCGTATCACGGCCACGCCCATTCCGCGCGAACAATACGCGGAGTATCTGATGCGCGTGAACCGAGAGCATGAACAGATCGCGGATGCCATCGAACGCGGCGATGCGGATTCCGCGCGCACCGCCATGCGCCTGCATTTGATCAATAGCCGCGAGAGATTGCGGCGCGCGCAGGCTGCTTCGGCGTGAATGCGCGGCAAGGACCGCATATCACGCGATCCTTGCCGCCGATACGACGGCTGGCGTTAGCGAGCCGCCATGTTCGGCTCGCCGTCCTCGATATCGTGCTCGCCGGAAATCGTCTCCAGCGCCGCATCGTGATGCAGCAGCAACACGGCAGCCACACCGACCATGCCCGCCCCTGCAAGACACAGCAAGCCCGCGCCGAAGCCGCCCGTGCTGTCCTTGATCCAGCCCATCGCATAGGGACCGAAGAAGCCCGCGAGGTTGCCGAGCGAGTTGATCGCAGCGATACCGCCGGCAGCGGCCGCGCCCGACAGGAACGAAGCCGGCAGCGTCCAGATCACGGGCAGGCAACCGAAGATGCCGAAGCCCGCGATCGAGAGCGCGATCATCTTCATCACCGGGTTATCGAGCCCCGCCGAAGCCGCGATGCCGCCCGCCGCCACCATCAAGGCAATCGCAACGTGCCAGCGGCGTTCGAGCTTGCGATCCGAATGCCGACTCCACAACACCATACTGATCGCGCCCACGGCATAAGGCAACGACGTCACGAAGCCCGTCTGCAGGTTGGTCAGGCCGAACGCCTTGACGATCTGTGGCAGAAAGAAGCTCAGGCCATAGTTGGTCGCATTCGCGCCGAAGTAGATCAACGCAATGGCCAGCACGCGCGGATTGAAAATGGCCTCCTTCACGCTGAACGCATGCACCGATTCACGATGCGCCCGCTCCTGCGCCTGACGATTGACGAGCCAGTCGCGTTCGTCCTTCGCGAGCCAGTGCGCATCGGCGGGCTTGTCCGTCAGATAGAAGAACACGACGAACGCGAGCAACAGCGCGGGCAATGCCTCGATCAGATAGAGCCATTGCCAGCCTTGCATGCCGCCGATGCCGTCCATCTGCAGCAGCGCGCCGGAAATGGGTCCGCCGATTACGGTGGACAGCGGAATCGCCGCCATGAAGTACCCGACGACACGGCCCCGATACTTCGCGGGAAACCACAATGTCAGCAAAAAGATGATGCCGGGAAAGAACCCTGCTTCCGCGATGCCGAGCAGAATGCGCAAGCCATAGAACACATAAGCGTTCGACAAGCCCGTCGCTTGCGCGATGTGCGGAATGTAGGCCATCGCCGCTGCGAGGATGCCCCACGTGAACATGATCCGCGCGATCCAGCGGCGCGCGCCGAATCGTTCGAGCAGCAGGTTGGACGGAACCTCGAAAAAGAAATACGCGATAAAGAAAATGCCGGCACCGAAGCCGAACATGCTGGCGGTAAAGCCGAGCGCCTTGTTCATCTGCAACGCGGCGAAGCCGACGTTGACGCGGTCCAGATACGCGATGAAGTAACACAAGATCAGGAACGGCACGAGGCGAACCATCACGCGTTTCATGGTACGAGCTTCAAGGTCCATCAAGGTCTCCTCCGGATTAGAGAATCGGTAGATCGCTGAGTACTTGAGATACCTGCGGAGACTACTCTTTACGGAGGAACAACAGCATTGGTGTTTGTTCTTGGTATCGGTTCCGGAGCGGGACGTGTTGTTGATTTGATCGCGCCAATGCGGTGCACCGAATCGTTTGCGTCCCGAAGAATGCGAAAAAAAATGCGAACGGGGCGTGCAATCCGCCCCGTTTGGTCACTGTTATGCGACCGGTAACAGACCGGCATAATCCGGTTCCGGTAAGCCTTGCACACCGGGAACCACTGCGAACACGTAACCGTCGTCGTCAGTGGCATTCTTTGCCGGACGAATCGTCGTGACATAGAGCGTTCTCAGATCGCCCCCGCCGAACGCGCACATCGACGGCTTGCTCGCGGGCAATGCAATCTCCCGATCCAGCTTCCCCTGGGGCGTGAAGCGCAACAAGCGCCCCCCGTCGTTCGCGCAGGTCCAGTAGCAGCCGTCCGCGTCGACCGCGGCGCCATCCGGGCGTCCCGCGTAGTGGTGCAGATCGGCGAATACGCGCTGCGCACGGGGCGTGCCCGTGTCGGGGTCGAAGTCGAACGCCCACACGAGGCGGCGCTGCGGATGCGAGTCGGACAGATACATCGTTCTGCCATCCGGCGACCACGCGAGACCGTTCTGGGTGATCAGACCATCGACAACGGGGGCCGAGAGCGTGCCGTGCTCGTCATAGCGATACAGCGCGCCGGCAGTACTCGCGAGTGACATGTCCTGCACCATCGTCCCCGCCCAAAACCGCCCTTGCCTGTCGCAGCGGCCATCGTTGAAGCGCATGCCCGGCGCGGGAAACGCCGGCGCGGCGAGCTTCACGACGCGTCCTTCATTCACTTCGCTCGCACCGGAGAGCGTCACGCCGAAGATGCCGCTCTCCATGCCCGCGACGACACGCCCCGCCGCATCGAACGCAAAGCATGCGACCTGTTCGCCAAACGCCCATTCCGTACGACGCGCGCTTTCGATCTCGAGGCGAACGATGCGGCGCGCCGGAATATCGACCCAGTAAAGCGCGCCCTCTTGCGCGCGCCATACCGGACATTCGCCGACAGCCGCGCGGCCGCCCGCATCCAACCGTTCGGCACGCACGACGGCGCTCATCGCTTGCGCTCCATCGGCTCGCCCAGGACGAACGCGCCGCCCTGGAAGCGCTGCGCGGGGTCGTCGCGCTCGGCGGTCGGTCGGGTCACCGGAAAGAGCCCGTCGAACTTCGCGGAGCTGTCCTTCGGATTGAAGCCGAGGAAACCGGCCTTCGAGTTGTCCCACCACTTCACCGGATTGTCGGACGCGCCATACACCACGGCATGTCCGACGCGGTTCGTGAACAGCGAGCAGCGCACGAGCTCGATGAAATCGCGGTAGCTCAAATAAGTGACGAGCATGCGCGGATTCTTCGGCTCCTCGAACGACGAACCGATGCGCAGGTTCACCGTCTCGATGCCGAAGCGGTCGAAGTAATAGCGCGACAGCGATTCGCCGAAGCACTTCGTCACGCCGTAGAGGCTGTCCGGACGATGCGGCGCATCCGCGTCGAGCACTTCGGTGACCGGATGAAAGCCGATTGCATGGTTCGAGCTCGCGAACACGATGCGCTTCACGCCATGACGGCGCGCCGCTTCATAGATGTTGTACGTGCCGCGGATATTCGCCTCGATCAGATCATCGAACGGTGCGTCGATCGAAATGCCGCCGAGATGCACGACCGCATCCACGCCTTCGACGAGTTGCATCACCTTCTCGCGATCCGCGAGATCGACGGCGCTGATTTCTTCATGGCTCGCCGCGTCGTCGAGCGGCGCGATGTCGGAGAGCCGCACGATGTCGGCCCATTGCGCAAGCGCTGCGCGCAACTGACGACCCAGATTGCCGGCGGCGCCGGTCAAAAGCAGGCGCTTGAACGGTTTGCCCGCTGCGTTTGGCTGATTCATCGAGACTCCTGTTTGATACGTTTAATGCGTCGAAGGAAATATTTGAGAAAACGTTTTCTGGACTATAGCGGCGGCATGGAGCGGGCGTCAATTGACGCTTGGCATCAAAACTCCGCATGCAAAATGCAGAAGCAACGTCATTGTTTCCCAAATTTCTGCGACAATCCGTAAACATTGCGAAAACGTTACCTTCCGAATGAAAAAAATTTCCCCGACCATTCGCGACGTCGCCGCCGCAGCCGGCGTATCCGTCGCGACGGTGTCCAAGTACATCAACGGCGCACAACGCTTTTCCGCGCCGGTCGAAGCCCGGCTCAAGGAAGCGATCGATACGCTCGGCTACCGGTCGAACCCGCTCGCGCGCTCGATGATCACGGGCAAGACACGCACCATCGGCATCACGATCCTCGACATCAGCAACCCGCACTTCACCAACGTCGTTAAGGGCGCGAACCGGATCGCGCTCCGGCACGACTACACGCTGCTGCTCGTCGATATCGACGAGAACCAGGCGCGCGAGCGTCCGCTCATCGAAGCCCTCGCGCAGCGCGTCGACGGGCTGCTCGTGAGCTCGCGTCTCGCCGATGAAAACGCGCAATGGATGCTCGATCTCGACAAGCCCGTCGTACTGCTGCGCAATGCCGAGCTGCCGATTCCGAGCGTCGGCATCAACAGCCGCCTCGCAACCTATATGCTCGCGCGCCATCTGCTCGATCTCGGGCATCGGCGTATCGCGTATCTCGGTTTCGAGCATGCGCGCATCAACGATGAGCGGATTCGCGGCGCACGCGAATGTCTCGCCGAAGCGGGCCTCGAACTCGACATCTACGAGGCGCACGCGCCGACTTCGCTCGCGGGCGAACAGGCCTGCTCGCGCGTGATGCTCGGACCGAAGCGGCCGCAGGCGGTGATCTGCTACAACGACCTGATCGCGCTCGGCTTCATGAAGGAAGCCGCGTCGCTCGGCATTCGCGTGCCGCAGGACGTGTCCGTGACCGGCATCGACAACGTGCCTTACGGCGCGTACGCCGCTCCGGGTCTCACCACTGTCGACATTCAAAGCGAAAAGATGGGCGAACTCGCGATGCAGAAGCTCATCGACGCCCTCGCCGGTCATCCCGATCCCGGCAACTCCATGTTCGAGCCGCGGCTCATCGTGCGTGAATCGACCGCCGCGGTTGCCGCAGTTGCGTAAAGCGCGCCGCGCCGCCTGCAGGTCGTGAGCGCTGGCGGCGCGGCGCATGGTGATGCGTTTGCGGTCGACGCGTATTACGCTTCGAGCTTCGCCGGCGTCATCTTCGGCGTGAGCATGTGCATGATCGCGAAGGCGATCAGATACGCCGATGCGCCGATCGCGAACAGCACCCAGTAGTGACCCGTGCGTTGCAGAACCTGGCCGATCACTTCCGAGAACAGCACGCCGCCGATCGAACCGGCCATGCCGCCGATACCGACCACCGCGCCCACCGCACGACGCGGGAACAGGTCCGATGCCGTCGTGAAGAGGTTCGCCGACCAGCCCTGATGCGCGGCCGCCGCGAGACCGACGATCGCCACTGCGACCCACAAATTATCGGCCTGCGATACGAACGCGATCGGCAGCACGGCGCATGCGCAGATCAGCATCGCGGTCTTGCGCGCCGCATTCACGGTCCAGCCCGCACGCAGCAGCGCCGATGAAATCCACCCGCCGCCGATACTGCCGACCGTGGTGATCGCGTAGATCACGACGAGCGGCAAGCCGATGTGCTGCATATCCATGCCGCGCGACTCGTTGAGCCACTTCGGCAGCCAGAACAGATAGAACCACCATACCGGGTCCGTCAGGAACTTGCCGACGATGAACGCCCACGTCTCGCGCTTCTTGATGAGCACCTTGAAGCCGGGCGCGCCTGCCTTCGCGTGGGCGGCATCGGCGGCACGGGTTTCATCGCCTTCGTTCGCGAGATCGTCCTCATGCGCGCTGCCGTCCGGCTGGCGGTACATGAAGAACCACACGACGAGCCACACAAGACCAATTGCGCCGACGATCACGAATGCCGCGCGCCAGCCGAAGGCCACCGCGATGGCCGGAATGAGCGCCGGTGCGAACACCGCACCGATATTCGCGCCTGAATTAAAAATGCCCGTTGCGAGCGCGCGTTCACGGCGCGGGAACCACTCGGCGGTCGTCTTGATGGCGGCCGGGAAGTTGCCGCCCTCGCCGATGCCGAGCAGCGCACGGACCATCGCGAAGCCCATCACGGAGCCGACGGCCGCATGCAGCATCGCGGCGATGCTCCATACGAACATCGCGAGCGCGTAGGAGATGCGCGTGCCGAGCCAGTCGACGATGCGCCCGAAGCAAAGCAGACCGACCGCGTAGAACGCCGAGAACGCGATCACGATGCGGCCGTACTGCACCTGCGTCCAGCCGATGTCGTGCTGCAGCATCGGGGCAAGCAGACCGAGGATCTGCCGGTCCATGTAGTTGATGACCGTGGCAAAGAAGAGCAGCGCGCACACGGTCCAGCGATAGCGGCTGGCGGTACGCACGACGCCGGCAACGACAGTGTTCATGAATGTCTCCGGACGCGGCGGCGCTCGTCGTGCCGCGTTCTTTGTTGGATGAGCGGCGACGAGCGCCGGGGCGATGGCCTGCATCGGTGGTCGAGCAGTACGCTAGCCTTGGATTGGGAAAACGTTTTTCGAAGGATAGTGGTTTGGTGCGCGTCTGGCTATCCTGGTATTTGCCCTAGTTCGCTCTGAAACGCCGTTATTCCGCCGCTCAGTGGACCATTCCGGCGCATGAATTCATAACCAACCAGCAGTTAATCGTTTTCTGCGGCGTCGTCCTAACCTCCCGCGGCTCGCGTTTCGTGCGAGCGGCATGCAGCGTTCTGAATGCACCTCTGCGTTTTGCATGTCGCCTCATGCATTCAAAATGCCGCCGCCGGCTCCTGCACTTGTACCGATACTGCTGATGGCATCGGCGATCGTCGCGGCAGCGCGCCCGCTCGGCGATCTGCTCGGCGATCTGCTCGGCGAACCGCTCGGCGCGCGCGAAGCTATCGCGATGGCGCTCGCGCTGTCGGGTGTCGCGCTCGCCATGAGGCAACGCCGCTAGCGCACGGCGCAATCGACAATTAAAGAATTGGCAAGAATGTGCCGATAAGGGTTATTACAACTCTTATCGTTCTGTCATTCCCCATGCTTCGCAAAACGCTGGCCCGCATGAACGTCGGGACCAAATTCGCCGTGCTCGCCTGCGCGCTCACGGCAGTCGTCGTTGCCTTTTTTACTGTCGCCGTCACCCGAAGCGCGGGCGAGCAAGTCGACGCGCACGCGCTCGCACGCGTCGAAAGCGAGAATCGCTCGATCGCGACGATGATCGGACTGTTCGACAAAGCCGTGAGCGCCGAAGTCACGCGCTTCATGACGATCTTCGCGCACCGCCTGCCCGCAACGTTCACGCTCGATGAAACGCGTACCGTGGACATCGGCGGTGTCGCGACGCCGGTCTTCCTCGCGGGCGACAAGCCGCTGAACAACGACTTCGCGATCCCCGACGCTTTCCTCGAGGAAAGCGGCGCGATCGCGACGATCTTCGCCCGCACCGGCGACGATTTCGTGCGCGTGACGACGTCGCTCAAGAAGCAGGACGGCACCCGCGCGATCGGCACGCTGCTCGACCGCAAGGGCCCCGCGTACGCACCGATGATCGCGGGCAAACCGTATATCGGCGTGGCGACGCTCTTCGGCAAGCAGTACATCACCGAGTACAAGCCCGTCACCGATGCATCGGGCAGCGTGATCGGCGCGCTCTTCGTGGGTGTGGACGTGACATCCGAATTCGCCGCGTTGCAGGACACGATCGCGAAGCTCGTGATCGGCACGAGCGGCTATCACTTCGTCGTGGATGCCTCGAATGGAGCGACTCGCGGCAAGCTGCTCGTGCATCCCGGCGCGAAAGGCGAACTGGCCGATGAGCGCCTCGCACCCTTCAGGCAGATGCTCGATTCGCACGAAGGCAGGCTCATATTCGACGGCGCCGACATCGCGGGCGCGGATGCGCGCGTGCACGCCGGCACGAAGGAAATCGTCTACATGACGGTGCCGCAGTGGCAATGGATGATCGGCGGCATCGCATATCGCGACGAACTGCTCGCGGATGTACACGCTAGCCGCAACCACTTCCTGATGCTCGGTCTCGTCGTGGTGGCGCTGCTCGTCGGCGTGCTGCTCCATGCGGTCGCCAAGCTCGTGGGCAGGCCCATCGACGACGTGACGCGCGCCTCTGAGCGCATCGCCGCGGGTGATCTCACCGTGCGCATCGACAGCACACGCGAGGACGATATCGGCCGCCTGATGCGTGCGATCGATGGCATTGCGCGCGGCCTCGCGGGGATCGTCGCGCAAGTGCGCAGCGCATCGGCGGACATGAACGAAGGCACGGCGCGCATCGCGTCGGGCAGCAGCGATATCGCGACGCGCATCGCCACACAAGCGGCGAGTGTCGAAGAAACCGCCGCGAGCATGGAAGAAATCACGAGCACCGTGCAGCAGAATGCGGCAAACACGGCGCAGGCGGGCGCGCTCGTCGCATCGGCTTCCGATGCGGCGCGCGCCGGCGGTCATGCGGTAGGACGCGTCGTGGAAACGATGGGCGAGATCGATGCATCGGCACGACGCATCGCCGATATCACCGCGACCATTGAAGGCATCGCGTTCCAGACGAACATCCTGGCTTTGAACGCCGCCGTCGAAGCGGCGCGCGCGGGCGAGCATGGAAAGGGCTTTGCGGTCGTCGCATCGGAAGTGCGCGCGCTCGCTCAACGCAGTGCGGGCGCCGTGAAGGAGATCGAAGTGCTGATCGCCGAATCGGCCGAGAAGGTCTCGCGCGGTTACAAGATCGCCGAGGAAGCCAGCAGCACGATGGGCGGCATCGTCGAGCGCGTCTCGCGCGTGAACGCGATCGTCGATGAAATCGGCGTGGCGTCGCGCGAACAGGCGTCGGGCATCGAGCAGGTGAACAGCGCGGTCATGCTGATCGGCGAAGCGACGCAGCAGAACGCCGCGCTCGTGGGCGAAGCGGAACACTCCACGGCCGAACTGCGCGATCAGGCCGAGCGCCTCGCGCACGCCGTCAGCATGTTTCGTGTCTGAGTCATCGACGATTGAAAGCGGCTTATGAGGATGTGGCGCGTCGTCCCGCACTCGCATGCTTACCGCAATCGCGGCGTCAGATCTCGATGAAAATGCGCCCGCCCTCGACTTTCGCGGGATACGTCTGCAATTTTTCGCAAACGGGCGCGCACAGCGGCCGGCCATCGCGGATATCGAAGCGTCCGTTGTGCTTCGGACATTCGATGACGTGGTCCATCACGAAACCTTCGCTCAGATGGACGTGCTCGTGCGTGCATAGGCCGTCGCTGGCGTACACGGCATCGTTCACGCGATAGATTGCGAAGGTGCGGCCATCGTGATCGAAGCGCATCACGTCTTCATCTTCGATATCGTCCATCGCGGCTGCATCGATCCATTGGGGCATGGCGAGTCGTCTCCTTTCTCTTGAAGTCGCTTATGTCTGCGTCGCGGCGGGCACGGGCCGCTCGACGTGATACGACGGGTCGCGCCGCTGGCGCGCGAGCGCCGGAATGATCTCCGCGTAGGCCGCGATCGTGCTCGTATAGGGTGGCGGCATGTCGTGCTTCACCGTCTCGTGCAGTCGCGGCAGCGCGTGATAAGGCACCATCGGAAACATGTGATGTTCGACGTGATAGTTCATGTTCAGATATAGGAACCGGAACACGGGATTCATCATCACTGTGCGACAGTTCTTGCGATGATCGAGCACGTTCTCGGGCATGCCCGCATGCTGCGTGAGACCGAAGAAGAGATAAAGCCATGCGCCGTAGAGGCTCGGCAAGCCGATATAGAGCAGCGGCAAGATGGAATGGAACACGAGGCAAGCACCTGTTACCACGGCATAGATTGCGAGCGTGATACGCGCCTCCAGAATCGCCTTCGCCCATTCCGACTTCGGCACGTAGGTCTTTTCTTCTTCACCGATATTGCCGAACGCGGACGAGATGATCTTCGGCACTTCGGACGCAGCATGCTTCAGCGCAAACACATTCAACGCGAGACTTAGCCAGTCCGTGGGTAGCGGCACTGCAATCTCTCGATCGCGCCCGACGACGAGCGTATCCGTGTGATGCCGCGCGTGGCTCCACCGCCAGATCGTCGGGCGGCGAAACACCTGAAACGACGCGACCTGATAAAGAATCTTGTTCATCCACGATGTCTTGAATGCGGTGCCGTGACCGCTTTCGTGCCAGCGCGAATCCGCGGGACTGCAGTACAGCGTGCCGTAGAGCAAAAACGCCGGAATCGCCCAGAGCGAATGCGCGCGCCACGCGAACCATGCAAGGACGCCGCTCGCGATGATCGCGGCATACCAGAGCAACGTATCGCGGATAGCGCGCGCGTCACCGCGCTGCATGAGGCTTTTCATCACGGATCGAGGCACCGCGCACTTGTACCACTCCGCATTGACGAGACCCGCCGCTCTAGCACGCTCGCCAGCGCCGCCGATCAACCGGTAATCGCGATAGTCGTTCCGCGCGCCTGCGCAATCCGATTGCCCGGTTTCCATCATGTCACCTCATCCGATGATTGAAACTACATCATTCATTATTTTCGAGTCGATGATAGGAGCGGACGCGTTCATTGTGCAACGTTCAGGCGCATTTGCTATCTTTACGCATCATCGCGCGATTTTGAAATCCATCATTTCCATCAAAGATGAGCAAGCGTCCCACTCTTCAGTCCGTGGCCGACGCTGCGGGCGTGAGCCCCGCAACGGTCGATCGCGTGTTCAATGGCCGCATCAGCGTGCGCGAGGGTACTGCGTTACGTGTGATCGAAGCGGCCGAGCGCATCGGCTATCACGGCGCGGGATTGATGCGCGAGCGCCTGCGCGCGAAGCGCGGCGAGCGTCATGAACGCTACACGTTAGGTTTTTGCCTGCAAAAACGTGCCGATCCGTTCTATCAGACGTTCGCGCGCATTCTCAACGATGCGGCCGCGCGTCACGAACCCGAGCATTGCACCGCCATCATCGAGTACATGGATGAACTGGACCCGGCTTCCATCGCGCGCACGCTGCTTTCGCTCGGCGAGCAGGCACACGCGCTCGGCGTGGTAGCGGTGGATCATCCGCATGTGACAGCCGCCATCGAAACGCTCCACGAACAGGGAAAACCCACGGTCACGTTGTTGTCGGACCTGAGCGCGCCCTTGCGAGCGGGCTATATCGGCGTCGATCCGCGCAAGAGCGGACGCACGGCAGCGTGGGCGGTGAGTCGTCTCACGCGTCGCGACGAAGGCACGGTCGGTGTATTCGTCGGCACACCGCGTTATCTGGGTCAGGAAAGCTGCGAGATCAGCTTTCGCTCGTATCTGCGTGAGCACGCGCCCGGATTGCGCGTGCTCGACACGCAAATCAATCTCGAAGACAAGCAACTCGCCTATGAAGCGACACTCGCGATGCTCGCGCGCCATGCCGATCTCGCCGGCCTCTATATTCCCGGCGGGGGTGTAGGTGGCGTGATTCGCGCGCTGCGCGAAGAAGCCGCAGGACGGCGCATCGTGACGGTATGCAGCGACCTGATGCCCGACCGGTACGAAGCGCTCGTCGAAGGTGTCATCGATCTCGTGATCGATACACCGCTTCAGCGCATCGCTCAGACCGCCGTTCAGACGATGCTGCGCAGTTTGCAGGCGCTGCCGGGGGAAGCCGCGCAAGCGAGCCAGTATCCGCTGCCGGCGCAGCTCTATACGCCGGAGAATGTCTGAGCGCGGCCGACGCACTCACGATGGACCCAGCACGAAGCGTGGCACCGCGGTGTACGCCGATGCGAACTTTTTTCGTCTCGGCCCGTTCTTATGCGCAAAGGGGAAGAAAAATTTGCTGATATCACCCCGGCACGAAGCGGTTGTCACGCTTCATAGCTCTCCATGAACCTTGCATGTGGCCGAGCGCACCGAAATTACTGTCACAAGCCTGGACGATAACGTTGTGAGACTTCGTCTGTCACCGATGTGGCGAGCGCCAATGATCACTTCAAATCGGGAGCTCGCATCTTTGTTTTTCTATTAGTATGTCGCGGAGGAGTCGGCTTCGCCGTTCCAATCGCATATCACGCGCAGATGCGGCGTCATTGTTCCGTTGTTTTTATCGGCTAACATGCAGGCCGCCGGGGAACGACACCCTGCGAAGCTGCTCTATTGAAGTTTGTTCCATCGACATGCACGTCAGGCTGGGGCATCCGGGGCCCGCCATATGATGTGGCATGCTCCAACAACAATAACGTCACGCGGTATTCGAATGGCCGTTCCCCGTCTTGTACGGTCGTCGAGCCAACCGCATCCATCAGACCAACTGCGTGTCTTGCTGTGCCGCGATTCTCGTGATTGCGCACCATCGCGTGTGGCACATCCAGACATCGACCAAGGCTCTTCGCATCGAGCGTGCGGAGAGACACAGCCCAATCATCCGATGGAGAGCGTCATCCATGCCGTTTGAGAGTGACTCATTGCGAGACACCGGTCCGCTGCTCAGCATCGTCGTGGCGGCGTATAACATCGAGGGATATATCGAGGAAGCGCTCGATTCCCTCCTGTCCCAACCTCATATCGATGCGATGAAAATCATCGTCGTCGATGACGGTTCTCGCGACGAGACCTATGCGGCAGCGCGCGCCATCGTGGAGCGCGATCGAGGCGTACACGTCGAACTGCTGCACCAGGAAAATCGCGGCCTGAGCGCCGCGCGCAATACGGGCCTGGCGGCAGTGCGCACGCCTTATGTCGGCTTCCTGGACGGCGACGATATTTATCTGAAGGGTTTCACCGACGCGGTCATTCCGGTCCTCGCCGAGCGCAAGTGGGATGTGGTCGAATACAACGTCAAGATCATCGACGATAACGGGCGAGAGCTCGATGAAATCGAAATCGCCGACGAAGCGACGAGCGGCGGCCACCCGATGGACCGCGCAGCGTTGCAGCAATTCGCCGATCGATTCCACACGTTCGCGTGGGCGCGTATCTATCGCACCGACCTCTTCGACGAAGCGCCGTTTCCCGTGGGACGAAATTACGAGGACATGGCGCTCGTGCCCGCGACCTATCTTCGCGCAAACAGCATCTACCGTATTGCGAGGCCGCTGATCGGCTATCGCCGGCGCTTCGGCAGCATCACGCAAACCGCCAAGCTGAGCGACATGCACGATCTTCGCGTCTCCGGTCAGGAAGCGCTCGCGCGTTGCGACGGCAGCGAGATCGACGATTACTGGCTCACCGTGTTCGACAAGCTATTTCATCGCGCACGTCATGTTTGCGCGCGCGTCGATCGCGCATCGTTCAGGCAGGCATCGGAGACGCTCACGGCCATGGCCGTCGATCATCGCAAGATGCGCGAGAAACGCACCGAGGACGGCGGGCGTAAGGTCGTCGAGCTTGCGCCTTTCGATCTGAACGTGCGCGCGGATCGCTCGATTCACTTCCTCAAAGGTCTTGTGAAGAAAGTATTGCGGCGCAGTCTCGATCATCATCAGCGCGAGCGGCGACCGAGCACTTCAAACCAAATGAGCGGCTGAACAGTACGGACCGCGGCAAGGACGTCTGACGCGCGTGAGGTGAACGGAGGCACGCAAAACCCGGCATTGTTTCGCGGTAGACTTTGAGGATGGAAAAATGTCCCTACTGTGAGCGAATCCGTGACGAATGGGATTGTCACGGTCAGGAGTGCCGCACCGCCATCGCCCGCGCGCTGCGCAGACAGCGCATGGGTTTGCCGATGGTACCGAAGGTCATCCGCAATGAAATTCCGCCGGGCGCGTCGACGGGCGAAGTGATCGCCCAGTTGTCGCGCCAGCGCTTGCGCGCGCGCCGCGCGAACGAGGAACGCCGCGCGCGCAAGGAAGCCGACGACCTCGATCTCTAGCGGCACTCCACTCATCGAGCGCGCGCCGGAGGATCTACGTTCGATCCGCCGCTCTGCGCAAGCGACCCTTCCTCGTTCCATGCACGCCGCGATTCGCGCATCTTCGCGAGCGCCATGCGGGCGACCTTGAGCCACCCATAAGAACGGGGATCGGCGACCCTGCTGAGCGCGCGCGTGCATAGTCGAGCGTGAGGCCAAGCGTCCAGGCCATGGTCACCGCGCGCTTGCACCGCATCAAGATCGCCGCGCGGGACATACTTTGCACTGCCCATCCCTCAAGCGACGGAGACGCCATGTTCGAGCAATGCCGATGGATCAACGAGCCTGCGCAATGGCGCATCGAGCACGACACGCTCATCGTCACCACTGACACGAACACGGACTTCTGGCGCAAAACCCACTACGGTTTCGTCCGCGACAACGGCCACGTTTTCGCGGCGACCGTAAACGGCGACTTCTCGGCCGAAGTCGCCGTCGATGGCGATTTCTCCGCGCTATACGACCAGGCGGGCCTGATGGTGCGTGAAAGCGCCGAGCGCTGGATCAAGGCCGGCGCCGAATACAACGACGGTGCGCTCACTTTTAGCACCGTTCTCACGAACGATCTCTCCGACTGGTCGCTCAGCTCACGCGCCGATACGAACCGCTTCCGGCTGCGCATGACGATCGCGCAAGGCGTGCTGAAAGTGCAATGCAGCGCCGATGAACGCAGCTGGACCCTCATGCGCCTCGCGCCTTTCGCGCCGAGCGGTGCGAACGCGCAGTGGCTCGTCGGCCCGATGTGCTGCACGCCTGAGCGCGGCGGTCTCGACGTGCGCTTCTCAGACTTCACGATAGGGCCGCCCATCGCGAAAGACTTGCACGACATCTCGATGTGAAGCGACGCAGGGCGGCTCGGTAAAAACACTCACTTGCTCCGTTCGCGTGGGCTCTCTTATTAGCTGGGGCTCATCGTGCTGCTCGTGGTCGGCGCGCTGGAGCTCGCCGCACGCGGCGAACGGCGGCAACATCTTTCTGTCGAGTGCCAATATCTTCGACGTGTTTCGTCAGGTGGCGAACGTCGGCGTGATTTCCATCGGCATGACGCTCGTGATCATCACGGGGGGCATCGATCTGTCGGTCGGCGCGATCATGGGTCTCGGCAGCGTGCTCACCGCAATGCTGCTCACGACCGATGGCTTCAATCGCGCGACATACGCATCGCTCGTGCTCGATGCGGTCGCCGTGTTCGCGATCGTGTTCGCCGCGCTCGGCGTCATGCGCGGCATCATGCGTGCCCGCGACACGCAGACCGTGCGCGTCGCGGACCGTTCATCGTTTGCGATACGTGCGGTCGTTGCGTTGCTCTTCGCGCCGTTGGCTTGTGGATATATCTTTCGGGTGGCGTCGGACGCGTGTCGGGCACGGTGGCCGGCGTGCTGATCTTCGGCTTTCTGAGCAATATCCTGCTGCTCAACGATATCGACAGTAATACGCAGCTCGTGCTGAAGGGATTGATCATCGTTATTGCCGTACTCCTGCAGCAGACCGACATGGCCAAGCGCGCATGGCTCAAGCGCTTCGGTGCGCGGAAGTAATCACGACTCGAAATCGATCCCTCGCGCGCGCAACTGCCGCATGCCGCTTGCGAGATGCGCCCGCGCGCTCTCGGCGTCGCCCGCGCGCATCTGCTCGTACGTGCGCTGCGCGATGTCGTGCGGCACCGGCTTGAGCGGACGGTTCGCGCTCATCGCCCGCAATTGCACTTGCGCCGCGCGCTCCAGATAGTAGAGATCGTCCCACGCCTGCGCGATAGTTGCGCCTGCAACCATCACGCCGTGATTCTTGAGGAAGAGGATATCGGCCTCGCCCATCGCGCCGGCGATGCGATCGCCTTCGGCATCGTCGAGCGCAAGACCGTTGTAATGCTCGTCGACCGCAGTGCGTCCGTAGAACTTCAGCGAGGTCTGCCCCAGCCAAAGGAGCGGCGGGCCGTCGAGCAGGCATAGCGCGGTCGCGTTCGGCATATGCGTGTGAAAAGCGGCCTTCACGCGCGGCAGCAGCTTGTGCACGCGCGCGTGAATGTAGAACGCGGTCGCCTCGGGCTCGCCGTCACCGTCGACGACATTGCCGTCGAAATCGCAGATCAGCAGACGCGACGCCGTGATCTCGCCGAACGCGTAGCCGTAGGGGTTCACGAAGAACAGATCGTCGCGGCCCGGCACCATCGCCGAGAAGTGGTTGCAGACACCTTCTTCGAAGCCGTGCAGCGCAGCGAGCCGGAAACACGCCGCGAGCTGACGGCGCGCCTCGGCAATCGCGGGCGCATCGAGCGCGGCTAAAACCGACGCGGACCGCCGCGCGGCACTGGAGAGCGTGTGAGCCATATGAAGTCTGCCTTGGGGTCGTCTGCCCGATCGGAATGTCGAGGATAATCGAACAGGCGGGCGAATTACGTCCGAACAAAAAAATTTCCGCGGTAACGGCGCTGGCGGCGCGAAGTATGACGCGCTTATGTCGTGTCTCTTAGCAGAAACGCTTATTTGAACTCCGCATTCTGGCATGGTAAAACTCAATGCCGCTCGAAAATTCGAAGCGCAAACTTCAACGTAATTCGTCTCAATAGGGTTTGGAAAAATGGCAACAGGTACTGTGAAGTGGTTCAACGATGCGAAGGGTTTCGGTTTCATCACGCCGGACGACGGTGGTGAAGACCTGTTTGCACATTTCTCCGAAATCCAGTCAAAGGGTTTCAAATCGCTCCAGGAGAACCAGAAGGTGAGCTTCGAAGTCAAGCAAGGCCCGAAGGGCAAGCAAGCTTCGACGATCCAGCCGCTGTAAGTAACTTCAGCGCTGTCGCCTCAGGCACGAAACGGCCCATCCGGGCCGTTTTGTATTGGCGCGCCCGGGCATTCATCACTCTCTCCAATGACCGAGTTCGCGCACCGCGTCATGTTGGACGCAGCAGCCGCTTAATATAAATAAAATCAGTAGAATCGCTGCATTATTCAAGCGGCATCCATTCGCGGCGACGCGAAATTATTTCCACTGATTCGTGTGAACTCGACAAGCAATCGGAAAAAATGCCGTACGCTCGTACGACATAAAACAAAGGCATTGCTCGTCTCCATATGGTTCCTGACTTGCGATGCGCACGCGCAATCGTTCGCGGTGAACCGGAACGCGGCGCGCTTCGTCACGGAAGTCGTGATGAACGACTTTCATACGGCGCAGGCAGGCGGCGGTTATGTCTTCTCTTACGATAGCCACGAAACGGAAGCGTCCCTCGCAGACAGGCTCGACCACTGGTTCTCCGGTGACGACCCGCACGCGATCGTCATGGAGCCCGCCGAAAAGCAGGCGCTCTTCGGCTTCTACTGGGCCGCGACCATGATGCCGGCGAATTCGCCGTGTTTCCGCGACATCGCCGATCCCGGCTGCGGCGCGGATCTGTCGAAGTGGATGGCGCGCGAACTCGACGACGATCCGCGCTTCATCCGGGCCTACGAGGCCGCGAAAAAGCCGCTCGGCCTGCCGCCACTCGAACGCAACGCGCATTGAGCGTAAGGCGTTGGCGTCGCGCTTCTCGCCGCTCCCTGCACCGGCAACACACGGCTCGCGCAGGTGCGATCGACGTGGCTTCCGGCGTCTCGGGCACGTCCTCGTCACATGCCCGGCGCAATAACGCGATCTTCGCCGCGACGCTCACGAGCAGCGAAAGCGCGCCGATTGTTTCGAGCAAGGCGGGAATCATGAAGGTCTCCCTAAGCGCCGACGTGCGCGCGCATCATCGATGCAACAGCATCGGCCCGTAGGTCTTGACGAAGAATGCAATCGTGATGCCGGCGCTGACAACCAGCGTGCCCGCACGAATCCAGTGCGGCGGCGCGCGCCGGCCGAGTTGCGCGCCGCTATAACCGCCGGCGATCGCTGCGAGCAGCATCGCGATCGTTTCCGGCCAGCGCACGGCCTGCGCCGCCGCGAAGGTGAGAACGGCGACCGAGTTGGCCGCGCTCACGAGCAGCGTGCGCGGTGCGTTCAGGCTCTTCAAGTCGCGCGAATCGAGCAGGCCCCAGACGGCCATCATCATGATGCCAACCGCGCCGCCGAAGTAGCCGCCATACACGCCGAGCAGCAACTGGATCGACAGCACCGATGCCACGCCGATATGCCAGCGCCGCCGCAGCGCTTCGCCGAGCTTGCGGCCGAACGCAAGCGTGAAGCTCGCGCACAGGAGAAGCCAGGGCAGCACGAAAGAAAATGTCTTGGACGACGTAGACAGCAAAAGCGCCGCGCCGACGAAGCCGCCTATGAGCGTCGTCACCAGCATCTTGCGGATCGACACCGAACCGACGGGTCCGAGCCCGTCGCGATAGGCCCACGCGCTCACCACGCCGCCGGGAAACAGCGCGACGGTGCTCGAAGCGTTCGCCTGAACCGGTGGCAAACCGGCTGCGATCATCGCCGGCAGGCTCACGAACGAGCCGCCGCCCGCGAGCGCGTTCATCGCGCCCGCGATAAAACCGGCGCCGATGACGAGAATGAAGGGTTCCATGCGACAGATGCTAACGACGCCGCGCGCCGCTTACAATCTGGCATTTCCAATGCGAGGCTTCGGCTAAACCGAAGGATGCAGCATGCGATTCGACCTGACCGACATGCGGCTTTTCCTGACTGTGGTCGAACGCGGCAGCATCACGGCGGGCGCGCAGGCGATGCATCTCGCGCTCGCATCGGCGAGTGAGCGCATCGCCGGGATGGAAGCCGCGCTCGGCGCGCCGCTCCTCGAACGCAACCGGCGTGGCGTGCAGACGACCGCCGCCGGCGACGCCTTCGTGCGCCACGCACGCGCGATCCTCGGTCAGGTCGAGCAGATGCGCGGCGAACTGCGCTCGTTTGCGACCGGCCTCAAAGGCCGAATCCGGATGATGTCGAACACGGCCGCGCTGGCCGCCTTCCTGCCGCCGAGGCTCTCGCATTTTCTCGCCGCTCATCCCGATCTTTCGATCGATCTCGACGAGCGCCCGAGCGTCGATATCGTGCTGGCGATCGCGGAAAGCCGCGCCGATCTGGGCGTCGTTTCAGATACGGCGGACCTCGGACAGCTCGAGACGCATCTGCTCGCACAGGATCAACTGGTGGTCGTGGCGAACCGCGCGCATCGCATCGCGGGGGAAAGCGCGGTGGCGTTCGCGGAGATCGTCGGGGAGGCGTTCGTCGGCCTGTCGGATGCCGCGCTCGAATTGCATCTGGCCGAGCGCGCGTCGCGGCTTGGCCGGCAGATGAGCTATCGAATTCGCATGCGCAGTATCGACAACGTCGGGATGCTGGCCGCGGCGGGCATCGGGCTCGTGATTTTGTCGGAGGCGTCGGCACGCATGCTGGAGCGGCCGGAACTCGCCATCGTGCCGCTCTCGGAGCCATGGGCGACGCGCCGTCTGCATCTGTGCGCCCGCGACTTCGACGCGCTCACGCCCCACGCGCGCCTGCTCGCAGAGACGTTGATGGACGGCGCGAGCGCCAGCTAGAACGGCCGCCCGACGATGAACGGATCGACCGCGCCGATCGCCTTCAGGTCGCGATTCGCGTACGGCAGCCTGTGCAGCACGTAGCGCATCGCGTTGAGCCGCGCGCGTTTCTTGCAATCGGAGCGCACGACGGTCCAGGGCGTGTCAGCGCTATCGGTGTGCGCGAACATCGCTTCCTTGGCCTCGGTATAGGCGTCCCATTTGTCGAGCGATGCGAGATCGACAGGACTCAGCTTCCACTGCTTGAGCGGATGAATCTCGCGCTCCTTGAAGCGGCGGCGCTGCTCGGCGCGGCTCACGGAAAACCACAGCTTGATGACGTGCGTGCCGCCCTGAGACAAATGCCGTTCGAACGCGGGCACCTGCTGCATGAATTCGTCGTACTCACGCTGCGAGCAGAAGCCCATCACGCGTTCCACGCCCGCGCGGTTGTACCACGAGCGGTCGAAGAGAACGATCTCGCCGGCCGTCGGCAAGTGCTCGACATAGCGCTGGAAGTACCATTGCCCCCGCTCGCGCTCGGACGGCTTTTCCAGCGCGACCACGCGCGCGCCGCGCGGATTGAGATGTTCCATGAAGCGTTTGATGGTGCCGCCCTTGCCTGCCGCATCGCGCCCTTCGAAGAGAATCACGAGGCGCTGGCCGGTCTCTCGCACCCATGCCTGCAACTTCAGCAGTTCGACCTGAAGGCGATACTTCTGCTTCTCGTACGCGCGCCGCGACATGAGGTTGCGATACGGATAGCCGCCTTCGCGCCACGACGGCGACAGTTCGTCGTCGGGATCGGCCGACGCGCCGGCCGATCGCAGCACGGCATCCCCATCGAAAAGATGAGCCCGCAGCATGGATACTTCATCCGGCGACATGCCGCCGATCAGCGTTCTCACCGTATCGACCAGCGATTCCGTCTCCTCGCGGCTCTGGAGTATGTCGCCGACACTGTTCGTCAGCAGCGCGTGCGCCGCTTCGACCGCGCCGCCCGTCGCTTCCTGCTCGATGCGGTCCGGCATCGTTCGTACCGCGATGTCGCCATCATTCGATTCGACAGCCTTTTCTGGCGATATCAACTTCATTCCTTCCCCTTCGTTGTTGCTCTCGTGTCTCTGTCTCTGGCGGCGTCTCATCAGGCGGCTTCGTGCGCCTTTCTCAAGACGGCATAGAGCTTGTCCTTCAGCAGCAGCTTTTCCTTTTTCAGCGATTCGATCGTGAACGAGTCGGCAGGCGTGACGCCCGTCTCCATGTTGTCAATCCGATGATCGAGTTCGTTGTGACGCTCGAAGAGCCGCGAGAAATGAGCGTCTTCGGTTTTCAAGCGTGAGATGAGATCGCGATATTCGGGAAACATGCGGTGATCCTCCGGTGCGTTCATATTGAGTACTTCGAAGTACATAGTACCGACCGGGCACCGCTATTAGTTAGACATTTATCAAACGCCACTGCGCCGTAACGTCGCAGCGCGTGCGTCGACACTTACCTAGGCAAAACCCTCCTATGGCCGGGCATCGTCCTTGCACACAATGAGATGCCGCTGCGCATCCGCGTGGCGAGCGTGAACCAGGGAGGCCGTCATGAAGAAGAGCCGCAATCGCGCGCAACATCGCGCACTGCATATTGCGTTGATCGCCGGCGTTGCCGGCATGTGCTTCGCCACGGCAGCCAGCGCGGACAGTCAGGCCGCGAAGAAGTTGGGGCAGATGGGCGTCATCAATCAGACGCTTCAGCCCAAGCCCGTCAGGCCGCCGCCCACCGCGAACGCGCCCGCACCGAACGCCCCCACTACCAACCCGAATTACAACGCAAATTCGACCTATAAGCCCAACACGGCCAACAATGCGAATGCCGTGAACCCCGGGGCCGCCGCGGCTGCGGGCGGGGGACAAAAGAAGTAATTTCCGCACGGCGTGCCGATGCCGCCTGCCCGATACCGGGCAGCGGCGTCGCGTTCACGCGCCCTTCCCCGACGAATCAGCACGCGCGCATGCGTACATTCGCGCGCATTCGATCTTTTATACTTGGCTCACGGTCCAGCGTCCCAGGCGCACACTCCTGAGTCCATGAAAAAGATCAAGCCCGGTCTCGTGCTCGAACTCGCCGCCAATCTGCTGCTGCCGTGGCTCGCGTATCGCCTTGCGCTGCCCTATTGGGGCGATGTCGGCGCGCTTTACGCGTCGGCCGCGCCGCCGCTCGCCTGGAGCATCGGCGAGTTCGCCCGTTCGCGCCGTGTCGATGCGCTCTCCGCGCTCGTGCTGTTCGGCATTGCGCTGTCGATCGTATTGCTCGCGATGGGCGGTAGCGCCCGCATCCTGCTCGTGCGCGAATCGCTCGCGGCGGGCGCGACAGGCCTCGTCTTTTTGATCTCGCTTCTTTTCCAGCGTCCGCTCATCTTCTATCTCGCCCGCGCGACCGTCACGCGCGAGCAGGAAGACGGCGCCGAGCGCTTCGAGGCCTACTGGCGCGAAAGCGCGTCATTGCGCGCGTCGTTGCGGCTCATGACGTTCGTGTGGGGCGTCGGGTTGTCGGTCGAAACCGTGCTGCGCTTCTGGTTCGCGTGGACGTGGCCCGTCGAGCGCTATCTCGTCGTATCGCCGGTGGTCAGTTACGTCATCTACGGCGGATTGCTCGCGTGGACGTTCTGGTTTCGCGCGCGGCTCATCGAGCGTCAAGGCGAAAGCGCCCCCTCGCGCGACGGGCTCCTCGGCTAGCTGACGGGCCGCGCATCGCAGGCGGCGATGTGACGCGCGATCGCCTCATTCACCGCCGGCGCATGCGTGAGCGGCCCCATGTGGCCCGCATCGGGCACGACGATCAGCTTCGCCGCCGGCATCAGATCGGGCAGCGTCTCCGCGATCAGTCGGGTCGGCACGGGCGCATGCTCGCCGCGCATCACGAGCGTGGGAATGCGCAGCTTCGCATACGCGCTCGCCGGCGTGGGCTCATGAATCAGCGCGCGAAAATCGAGCGGCGCTTTCGGCACCCAACGCGTGAGCATCGCCTGCACGGACGGCCGCAGCGCGGTCCACGCACCGTGTCCTCCCCAATAATCGACGAACGCGCGCGCCGCGCCGCGCAGATCGCCTGCGACGACGCCCTCCGCCGTGCGCGCCGCGATCGCGAGAATCTCCGCGAACGCCGCCGCGCCGTGCGCGCCCATGCTCTTCAGCAGATGAAACGCGGATGGCTCGTACAGCGTGATGCTCGCGACATCGTGCGGCCGCTCGAGCGCCGCGCGCAGCGCGACGCCGCCGCCATATGAATGCCCGACGAGATGCACCTTGCCGCGCTGGCGATCGATGATGCCGACCGTGCGCGCAGCTTCATCCGCGAGCGTGAAGGCTCGCTCGCCGCTCCACGGGCCGACGCTGTCGCAGCCGTAGTGCTCGGGCGCGATCAGCGAATAGCGGGTGTTGTCCGTATTGAGCGTGTCGAGGGTTTCGCCCAACTGACGCCATTGATTCGCGCCAGCGCCCGAGCAATGCAGCGCGATGACCGGCGCACCGATGTGTTCGTCGTTGAAAGCCATATCGTTCTTTCTCGCGTCGTGAATGATCAGCTTTCGCTGTCGCATGCGCGCATGCGGCGCTCGAGTTCACCGATATCCGCGCACGATTCGAGATAGTTATCGCGGCGGCAATGCTCCGCACGGTCGAGCAGCATCCCTGTCCAGCAGATCAGATGCGGCAGCATGATGTCCTTTCCAACATTGATTAGGTATCCCAACATGATTCGCTCCACTTGCACCGATATTTCCTTGATGAAATGCCGCTGAGCGATCGACTAAAAACGAGGATTCGAAAGAGTCGCTGGGGCGGCGGGTGCGGATGTAATGCAGCCACCGTGCCAGCGATGCGAATCCCTTGTGCCACAAGGCTCGGCGCGAGTGCGGCCACGCGCCGTCCGACACGAGTGTCGGGCGCGAGCCAACGCTTTCAGTCTTGAAAGATGGCAAACTTCGAACACGTCTGCCGAGCCGAATCCCTGCTTGAGATACGGAAAAAGCCGCCAAAATATTCCCGTCGCGCGGGGTCAAGTTTGTGCGCCGTCGCGCCGTAGACATGTTTGATGCCCGGGCAAACGCGGCAATTCGCCTTGCCCGCCCGTCGAACGGTCGCCGCCGAACGACGCGATAAGATACGGCAGCGTTCGATCTTCGCGCCCGGTGCGGCGCCCGGCAATCGCTCATTGGAGACACGGCGTGCTCAGTCGCCATTCGCTCACGTTCCGGATGACGGTGTTCATCGTCATCGTCTGCATGCTTTTGATCGGCACCGATATCGGGCGCAGCGCCGCCGCCCGCCGCGTGCAGCTCGAGGAAATGACGACGGCGACATCCAATCTCGCGCGCGCAATGGCGCAGCACGCGAACGACACCTTCAAGGAAGCCGACACGACGCTCATCGGCATGGTGGAACGCGTCGAGGAAGACGGCACGTCGCCGCAAGCGCTCGCGCGCCTGCATCGCTCGCTCGTCGCGCGCGTCCAACAACTGCCGCAACTGAACGGCCTCTTCATCTACGACAAGACCGGCGCCTGGCTCGTCAACTCACAGCCACAACTCGACTCGCGCTTCAACAACTCGGACCGCGAGTACTTCGAATATCACCGCACACATACCGATCAAGGCTCGCATATCGGCCCGCCGGTCAGGAGCCGCTCGACCGGCAAGTGGATCGTGCCGATATCGCGTCGCATCGATGCGCCCGACAGCAGCTTTGCGGGCGTCGCCCTCGCGACCATCGACATCGACTTCTTCTCGCGCTTCTACGACAGCCTCGATCTCGGACAATCGGGCGCGGCGGCGCTCGTCCTGAACTCAGGCGTGATGGTCGTGCGCCGTCCGTTCGAGGACCGCTTCGTCGGCAAGAACGTGACCGACACGGCGCTTTATCGCGCGCATCTGGAGCTGGGCCGCTCCGGGGTGTTCACGACGCGCTCTTCGCAGGATCACATCACGCGCCTGAACAGCCTGCGCGAATTGCAGGACTATCCGCTCTTCGTCGCGGCGGCGCTCTCGGAGGATGAGATCCTCGCGCCGTGGTGGCGCGACACACTCTGGCACGCTTCGGTTACGACCGTCCTCGCGCTCGTGCTGGCGATGTTCGGTGCGCGCCTCGTGCGCCAGGTCACCGCACGCACGCGCATCGAGCAGGAACTCGCCCGCAGCCTCGCGACGACGCAAACCGTGCTCGACACCGCGATCAGTCCGATCATCACCGTGGACGAGCGCGGCGCCGTGCGCTCGTTCAACTCGGCCGGCGAAAAGGTGTTCGGCTACAAGGCGGACGAGGTCATCGGGCAGAACATCCGGATGCTGGTGCCGCCGCCACATCTGGATGCGTATAACGAATACATTATGCAATTCAAGGGCGAAAACGGTGTCGCGACCGCCGATTGCGAGCTGGCGGGCCAGCGCAAGGACGGCACATCGTTTCCCGCGCACGTGTCCACGGGCGCGATGCGGCTCGATGGCGCTTTGCATTTTGTATCCGTCATCACGGATATTTCCCGGCAGAGAAAGGAGCGGACCGAACTGGCTCACGCGCGCGACCAGTTGCTGCTCGCTGCGGACATCGCCGAGCTGGGCATCTGGTCCTGGAATCTGGCAACGGGCAAGCTGCACTGGAACGCCCGCATGTTCGAGCTGTACCAATACCCGCCGGAACTGCTCGACAACGGCCTGCACTTCGAGCACTGGCGTCTGCGCATTCATGCCGACGATCACGACGCGATCATGGCGGGCCTGCGCGCCGCCGCCGCGGGTGAAACCGAGACCTTGCCGCCGTTTCGCATCGTGCTGCCGGATGGCACGACGCGTCGTATCCAGAGCGGCCTGCGCACGCAGCGCAACGCGAGCGGCACGCCTGTCGTGATGACCGGCGTGAACTACGACGTCACCGATCAATACGAGCTGGAATTCCATCTGCGCAATGCGAAGGAACAGGCAGATGCGGCGAGCGCGGCGAAGTCGTCGTTTCTCGCGAACATGAGCCACGAAATCCGCACCCCGATGAACGCGGTGCTCGGCATGCTGCATCTCGTGCAACTGACGGCGCTCAATGCGCGCCAGCAGGAGTATGTGAGCAAGGCCGAAACCGCGGCGAAATCACTGCTGAACCTGCTCAACGACATCCTCGACTATTCGAAGATCGAGGCGGGCAAGCTGCAACTCGACAGCCATCCATTCGAGCCCGAGAAGCTGATGCAGGAGCTCGGCATCGTGCTCGCCGGCAATCAGGGCGCGAAAGATGTCGAAGTGCTATTCGACCTCGATCCATCCTTGCCCACGGTGCTCGTCGGCGACAGCTTCCGGCTTCAGCAGGTGCTCATCAACCTTGCGGGCAACGCGCTCAAGTTCACGTCGACGGGACAGATCGTCGTGAGCGTGCATCGATGCGAAGACCCGAACGAGACAGCGGGCGATGCGGTGCGCGTGCGCATCGCCGTGAGCGACAGCGGCATCGGCATCAGCGAGGAACAACTGGAGCGTATCTTCGAGGGCTTTACGCAGGCGGAAGCATCGACGTCGCGGCGTTACGGCGGCTCCGGCCTCGGACTCGTCATCAGCAAGCGGCTCGTCGCCATGATGGGCAGCCAGCTCGAAGTCGAAAGCCGCGTCGGCGAAGGCAGCCGCTTCTGGTTCGACATCACGCTCGGCGTGGACACGTCCGGTGCGGCGACGCATGACATCGTCGCTATCCCCGAACATGGCGCGCGTATTCTCATCGCCGACGACAACGCGGTTGCGGGCGAGATCATGTCGCGCACGGTGCGCGCGCTTGGCTGGCAGGCGGACATCGTGACGAGCGGCTCCGAGGCGGTCGAGCGCGTCGGCAATGCTGCGCTCGGCGATGCGCCCTATGACATCGCCCTGCTCGACTGGCGTATGCCGGGACTCGACGGCCTGAACACCGCAAGGCAGATCAGCACGATGAAGGGCCGCGCGACGCCGCCGCTCGTGCTGCTCGTCACTGCTTTCGGACGAGAGGTGTTGAAAGAATCGCAGGACGGCGGCGCCGCTCCCTTCGCCGGTTTTCTCACGAAGCCCGTGACACCGCGACAGCTCGCCGCCGCAATCCGCGCCGCGCTGCCTCGCAATAACGAAGCGATCCCGCGCGACACCCGGCCGCCTGCGAAGAAAACGCGCCGCCTCGCGGGACTTTCGTTACTCGTGGTCGAGGACAACGCGCTCAACCGTCAGGTCGCCGAAGGCCTGCTGCTTGCGGAAGGCGCGTCCGTGACGCTCACGGATGGCGGGCGCGAAGGCGTCGATCGGATCGTGACGGCGAATGGCCGCTTCGATGCCGTGCTGATGGACGTGCAGATGCCCGATCTCGACGGCCTCGAAGCGACGCGCCTGATTCGCGTAGATGGCCGTTTCGCCACGCTGCCGATCATTGCGATGACGGCGAATGCATCGGGCGCGGATCGCGACGCCTGCTTGCAGGCCGGCATGAACGATCACGTCGGCAAGCCGATCGATGTCGAACGGCTCGTAGCGGTGCTGCGCGCGCACACGGGACGAGCGCACATGGAGGCGGATACGCACGAGGCTAGTGCCGAGTCGATCATCGAGCCGCGCGATTCGATCATCGCGCGCTTCGGCGGAAATATTGATTTGATCCGCAATGCGCTCGGCCGCTTCAGCGCGCAGACGGACAAGCAACTGGCGCAGCTTGCGAAGGCGCTCGCGGCACACGACGCGCAAAGCGCCGCATCGATGCTGCATGCGATCAAGGGCAGCGCAGGCACGATCGGCGCGGCGGCGCTCGCGAAACTCGCAGGCACGCTCGAAACCGATGCGCATTTGCTCGACGCAGCGCGCGTGAAACTGCCGCATATGCAGGCTTTGCTTGCATCGAGCGTCACGCAACTCGTCGATGAATTCGGTCAGCCGTCGTCGTCCGTGAAGCCGGAGACCAACACGTCGCCGATCGATGATGAAAACTGGCGCGCTCGTCTCACCACGATCATCGAATTGCTCGATGCATCGAATCTGCAAGCGATCGCACTATCCGAGAAGCTGTCGCCGCATGCGCCGGGCGTGTACCGCGCAGACTTCGAGCAATTCCTCGCGCGCGTGCGTGCGCTCGATTTCGCGCGCGCCTCGGAGATCGCGCGCGATATGCTGGAACAGGTGTGAGATAAAGACGACGCTATAACCTAGCCCCCGCGCGTGTCGCGAGCGAATACAGGGAACGCGTGCACGCTTGCGCCACCGGCCGATTCCAGTTGCGCGCGCAATTCTTCCCGCGCTTGGCGCGCCGAGGTCAGCGCGCCTTGCACGCGCGCCTGCAGCACGGCAGATTTGACGGACCTTGCGATGACATCCGCCGCGCCGGCATCGAGCGTACATTGCTCCGTTTCGACATCGCGCGCATCGGCCAGCACGACGATGGGCACGTGAGCCAGTTCCGCAAGCAATGTACGCACGGCTTCGCAAGGGTTATGGCAGCAACGCGCATCAAGCACGATCGCGTCCGGCTCCTTGCTTTGTGCAAGACGCAGCGCGGCTTCGCAATCCTTCACCCGATCGAGTGCGCCGATGGCTTCGAGCGCGTGGCGATGCGCCTCGAGCATGTCGTCCTCGAGGATGCCGAGCACGCGCACGCCCGTGGGTTTCGTCATGGCGGGCTTCGCTGCCTGCGCCTCCATCACGCGATGCCTCAAGCGAAGCTGCGCGCGCACGCGCGCGCGCAGGCGTGGCGCGACAAGCGGCTTGATCACGTAATCGGCGGCGCCCATGCGAAACGCATCGACTTCGAGCGCAGGCGCGTCGTGACTCGTGATGAATATGACTGGCACGCGCGCGAGGTTCGTGTCGCTCTTCAATATCTCGCAGACATCGAAGCCCGTCATGGTGGGCAGATTCGCGTCGAGAAGAATCAGGTCCGGCGTCGATTCGCGCGCCAGGGCCAGCGCGGCCTCGCCGGTCGTGGCGAAGCGCTGGTTGGGAAATTCCGCGAGCATTTCGCCGATGATGCGGATCATCGCCGGATCGTCGTCGACCAGAAGCAAACGCGGCTGATGTGTTGAAGTGCGGTTCTCTGCTTTTTCCATATTCGAACGAGTATTCATCAGACGATGACGCGCTCACGAACTCTACGCCCGCAATGTGTGCGCCGCAAATTCAAAAAATGCATGAAGGAAATAATTATCTGATATTTCAGCGCGGGCCAGTTTCGACTGCACAAATACTTTCATAGCTAAACATATTCATAAGCGAATAAGTAATTCGTTCCGGCCGCCGCATGCGATGGAAGCCATACCGCATATGACCCAGTCGATAAAGCACGCACGTACAATAAATTTCAGCACGGCCGTAATGCAAAAAATGCTCTGACAATTTCAATCGATTCCACCGATCAATGTAAACATTCAAAATCGGGTTATCGTTTGCGAGGCGTTCTACATTGCGGCAACCGGGAGCATACTGGCCGCTACACCTAAAAAAGCCGGGAAAAGCCATGCACGGGGAAGCCAGAACACTCTACTTCGTGGGTCGCGCCGTATCGGAGGATTTGTCCGGGCGCTTGCATGATCGCGGCTGGACCATCGAGCGCATCGATCCGGCGAAGCCGCCCAAATCCGCCAAACACGGCAAACGTGCCGCCGCCGGCATCGTCGATCTGACGACGCGCGGCTTTTCCGCGGAAGCCGCCGCGCTCACCGCACTGCTTGCAAGTTATCAGATCGGCTGGGTCGCGACCGTCGACGCCGAGCATGTCGACAACCCCGAGATTTGCAGGCTGATTCGCGATTTCTGCTTCGACTATGTGACGGTGCCCTCTTCCGCGGACCGTATCGTCGACGCAGTCGGGCATGCATACGGGATGGTTTCACTGCACGACACTGCCAGCAATGATCCACGCAAGGACGATTGCAGGGAAGGCAGCATGGTCGGCTCTTGCGATGCGATGCAGGCGCTCTATCGCTCGATTCGCAAAGTCGCAATGACCGATGCGCCCGTTTTCATCTCCGGCGAATCGGGGACCGGCAAGGAACTCACGGCAGTTGCGATTCACGAGCGCTCAGTGCGGCGCGAGCAGCCGTTCGTCGCGATCAACTGCGGCGCGATACCGGCGCATCTTCTGCAATCGGAACTTTTCGGCTACGAGCGCGGCGCGTTCACCGGCGCGAATCAACGCAAGATCGGACGTGTAGAAGCAGCTGACGGCGGCACGCTCTTTCTCGATGAAATCGGCGATTTGCCGCTCGAAAGCCAGGCGAGCCTGTTGCGCTTCCTGCAGGAGCGCAAGATCGAGCGTCTGGGCGGGCAAGGCACGACGGACGTCGATGTGCGCATCATCTCCGCGACGCACGTCGATATGCAAACGGCGATGCTGGAAGGACGCTTCCGCGCGGACTTGTACCATCGCCTGTGCGTGTTGCAGATCGACGAGCCGCCGCTGCGCGTGCGCGGAAAAGACATCGAACTGCTCGCGAATCACATGCTCGATCGCTTCAGAAAGGATGCGAGCCGGCGGCTGCGCGGCTTTGCACCGTGCGCAATCGCGGCGCTTCATAACTATGGCTGGCCCGGCAATGTGCGCGAGTTGATCAATCGCGTGCGGCGCGCAATCGTCATGTCCGAAGGACGGCAGATTCTCGCGAGCGATCTCGAACTGGGCGAATATGCGGAGGCCGCGCCTATGACGCTCGCGCAAGCACGCGAGGCGGCAGAGCGGCAAGCCATCGAAGTGGCGCTGTTGCGTCACCGCGGACGTCTCGGTGAAGCCGCGGATGAATTGGGGATTTCTCGTGTCACGCTGTATCGCATGCTCACCGCCTATGGCTTGCGCGCGAAAACGGATCGGCCCCTGGAGGCATCCGGAACCTAGCTTTTAACGATCCTGTGCGAATCATGATTCGCTTAAGAGCACGCGAAGGAACCTTCATTCGCGCTCGCCACTCCAATCACCGCATCGCATTCGATGCATGGTGAAAACCTGAAGCGGCATACGCGCATCATGCGCCGTCAGGCCCGTCACGTCTTTCCTCTCTAGCCCGCTGGCGTTTTCTCGCGCCGCCAGACCGCGCGCTACGCAGTCTCGTTTCATTCATATGCGGCCCGCCTGAGCTTCATCGGCGCGCTCATACAGCGCTCATGCGCCATGCCATAAGCTTTTGCCTCGCACGTCGAATGCGTCGCGCTCGTATTGGCGTGTCTGCGAGTTATCTCGGGTAGTCAGTCATGGTTTCGCTCAACAACAACATTTCGCTCGTTCGTCAATATTCGAACTTCGCCGTACCCACCGTGCTTGCCGCATGGGTGTACTGCATGCATTCGGTCATCAGCGGCATCTTCATCGGACGTCATGTCGGCGCCGATGCGCTTGCCGCGTTGAATCTGCTCGTCCCTTTGCTTTATCTGCCCTACGCGTTCAGCGTGATGATCGGTGTCGGCGGATCGACGCTCGTCTCGCGATTGCTCGGCGAGCAGCGCGAACGCGAGGCCGCGGAAGCGTTCACGCAGGCGCTCTGGCTGTTGGGGTTCTCCGGCGTGGCGTTCGCACTCGCGACTCATTCTTATGCCGATACCTTCGAGCAATGGACAGGCGCTCGCGGCGAACTCGCGCGACTCGCAAACGATTTCCTGCATGCCTATGCGCCTTTCGTTCTCTTTCCGACAGCATGTTATGCACTCGAACTCTTCTTGCGCATCGAGGGTGCGGCGAGTTTCGGGCTCGTCTGCCTGATCGCGGGCGGCATCGCCGACGTCGCGTTGACATGGTGGATGGTGAGTCACATGCAATGGGGCATGCGCGGCGCGGCGCTTGCTTCGGGCATCAGTCAGGCGCTTGCTTGCATCCCCATGCTGGCCTATCACTTCGTGAGGGCGCAACACGTTCGTCCCGTCGCCCGTGCATTCGCACGCCTCGACCATGCGTGGCGCATGGCCTATAACGGCGGATCAGAGTTTCTCGGCGAGATCGCGCCGAGCGTCACGCTCTTCGCATTCAATCACGCGGTGTTGCGCTGGCTGGGCGAAACGGGTCTCGTCGCGTTCGCAGTCGTCGAATACATGACGATGATCGCGTCGGTCACGATGGTCGCGCTCGTGCAGAGCATGCAACCGATCGTGAGCTTTCAGCGCGGCGCGGGCAACGCGCACGCCGTATCGCGCGCATTTTCGATCGGCATCCTGGTTACCGCCGGTTTCGCGCTCGCCGCCGCCTTCGCGCTTCTCACGCTTGCACAACCGCTGGGCGCGCTCTTCGTGCCCGATAGTGCGGCGGCGCAAGCGCTTCTGCGCGACGCCTTGCCGTGGTGTGCACTCGCGTTCCTGCCGGCCGCAATCAATGTCGCGATCAGCGGCTATCTGACTGCCATCGAGGCGCCGCTCGCTTCGATGATCGTCGCGCTGCTGCGTAGCTGGGTGTTGCTGTTGACGATGCTGTGGCTACTCACTCAATGGTTCGGGCCTAATGGCATCTGGATGACCGTCGCCGTCACAGAACTCGCGACGCTCGCCGCGAGCATGGTGTTGTATCGCACGCGTGGACACGGCGTGAAATCACTACATTCGATGCGAAGCCCGCACACCGTTCGCGGCGCATCGCATCCTCACGGCTAGGCGTCACGCGTCAGGTGAAAACGTCGATCGACCCATGCGAGCAGGCGTCTCGACAAGCGTGTTGCACGCCCTTGAATCAGTCGATCCGACACGCGTGACAGTACATAGGAGACGACGAGCACAGCGATCAGCGTCGCGCCGAATAGGGCGAGTGAAGTCTCGCCATTCTTCTCTCCGAACGTGCGGTCGAAGAAATGAAACGTCATGTAGACGCATATGAAGTGCCAGAGATAAATACCATAACTTTCGCGTCCGAGCGCGGCGGCGCAGTGTCGGACGAACCGGGCGCGCGGCGCTGCCGGCGCGCTATCGCGACGTTTGCGGGCGTGATGTGAACACACGAACAGCAGAAACGCCACGGCACTGCATGCGGCGAATACGGGCGCGAGCGCATGCGCCTTGTCGAGCCATACGCCGAGCGCAGCGGTCGCGAGTGCGAAACCCAGTGCAAGCGAAAAATAAAGCCACGATACGCGCCGCGTGACATCGGATGCGCCGAGCAAATGCGGGCGGAATGCATACCAGCCCCACATGCCGACGATGAAGCACGGTCCTTGCACGGGCGGCCAAAAGTAGCTGAAGGTGTTATTGGCGACATTGCAGTCGAGGCCGCCGTTGCAATCGCTCATCGACATCGCCGCATACGAGAGACACAGCAGCAAGACCGTAGCGACCAACAGGCGCGCGCGATTCATCGCGAGGAAAAACAGCAGCGGCGCAATCATGTAGAACAGCATTTCGACACCGATCGACCATCCTCCAGGCACGACGTTATTGATTGCGGTCGGCGAAAGCGCATGCAGAAAGAGCATGTTGAGCAACACGTCCATCGGGCCATGCGCACCGAGAACCCATGCACGCTCGATGCCCGAGCGCGTCGCGCCATAGCTGATGAGGCCATATACCGCAATCGCCGCGTAATACAGCGGTGCTATGCGAAAGAAGCGCTTGATATAGAAGCGCAGCGTGACATGACGCGCATCCGCGCAGCGCGCGTGATCCATTTCGAGCGTCATGAAGATCGTGATCGCGCTGATCACGAAAAATAACTGCACGCCATATTGGCCCATGCGCGCAATGAGCGTCACTGCACCGGGCAGATTGGGGAACTGAAACGACAGGTGTACTGCAACTACCCCGACGATCGCGAGCGCCCGGCCTGCGTCGAGCGCGGCAACACGTCCTTTATCCATCGATACTCTCCTCGCGGTTGATGCCGACCTTCAAAGGCCGCGAGGCTCGTGGACAATCGCGCTTTTGATGAAGTTCCTGAAAATCGCCGACGCATCGGCAGCTCTTACATCAAGAAACGTCATACACGTCTCGATACAACTTTCAGGCACACACGCTAGATGGCGGGCGCATCCTGCCGCAGAAAGCGCAGAATGCGACTGGCGACTGTACTCGGTTGTTCCTGTTGCACCCAATGCCCCGCGCCTTCAATCAGATGCGTCGCGCGAAAATCGGTGCACGCCAGGACGCGCATCGCTTCGAAGTCGCCCGGACGCTGGTAGCAGCCCCAATCGCTAGCGCCCGCGATGAAGCATGAGGGCACGTCGATCGTGCGTCCCGACCAGGTCCGTAAATCGGCCGCATAGCGCGGGTCGGTGCCGCAGCGATACCAGTTCAATCCGCCCTGAAATCCGGTGCGCGCATATTCGCTTGCATAGACGTTCAAATCCCGATCGGGCAGCCACGCGCAGGTCGCGATATGATCCGCAGCGGGCATATGTTCCGCGACGGTCTGCGGCATCGTTGCATCCGCATGCATGACGTAATACGTCGGCAGCATCGCGAGTTGATCCGGTGTCACCGACCCAAGCGGATGAGGATGATTGCCCGGCCAGTCCGCGCTCTTGACGTGGTAATACGCGCGCAAGAATGCGGCGAGCCCTTGCGGCGCGTGCCGCATATCGTCATTGGCCTGCGCGCCCGAGTAATACCATTGATAGTGCTTGCGCGGCGGATCGAGCGATGCGAGCCCGGCCACGGCCTCCGCCATCACCGATGGAGCCGTTTCGACGCGCGCGAGCCTCGCGTCGTTCTTCGCGGTATTGAACGCGAATGCGGGCGGCCCCGCGAAGGGCGCGCTCATCATGACGACGGACGCGAACACATCCGGGCGAATCAATGCACACCACGCGGCGACGGGCGAGCCGAAATCATGACCGATTACCGATGCAACCCTGCGATAACCGAGTGCCGATACGAGACCGAGTACATCGCGCACGAGGTTCGGAAAGTTGAACTCGTCGAGATCGGCATCGAATAAGGTAGCGCCGCCCATCGTGCGTCCATAACCTCGCTGATCGGGTGCGATGACATAAAACCCCGCATCCGCGAGCGGCTTCATGACCTTTCGCCAGCTATAGGCGAGTTCCGGAAAGCCGTGCAGTAGCACGATGCATGGCCTCCCAGGCGCGTCGAACCCGGCTTCGAGCACGTGCATCGAAAGGCCATTGCCGTTCTCGATCATGCGCGCGCGAATGCCATCCGGCAGCGGCAGATCGTTCGGAATCTCGTTCATGCATGTCTCCTCATGCTTCGAGCAAGGCTGCGAAGCGATCCGCGAGTGTAGGACGCGAGCGCGTCGGCCATATTGCGCTGAGTTCGAATTGCGGCAGGTTATCCCCGTCGCGCACATCGCAAAAGCGCACGCCGGCAAATTGCAGCGCGGTTACCGATTGCGGCAAAAGCGATGCGCCGCATCCCGCCGCAACGCAGGCAAGCACGGTCAGCGAGCGATTCGCGTCCTGCACGACATTCGCCTCGCAGCCCGCTTTACGAAAAGCACTCAGGATGCCCGCGCGCACGACCGGCAACTGATCGCCGGGGAACCACACCAGCCCCGCATCGGATAGGTCCTTCAGGCCTACTTTTCCATCTTCGCCGACTGCAAAAGCGCGCGGCAGCACGGCCAGCAAGCGTTCTCTTACGATCAGCTTCTCGCGCATGCGTCCGCCCACCGCGACGGGCGTATGCAGCAAACCGATATCGATGGTGCCTTTCTCCAGCGCCCTCGCCTGCTCCGCATTGCTCATTTCCCTAAGCATGAGCTCGACGTTGGGCACTTCCTCGCGCAGCGCGGCAATCGCGCGAGGCAAGAGACTAAAAAGCGCCGCCGATGCAAAGCCGATCGTCAGGCGCCCACCACGCTGCGCGCCGATTTCCCGCGCGCGATGCGAGGCGGCATCGATGCGCGCGACGCTCAATCGTATGTCTTCGACGATCGCCTCGCCTGCCGGTGTCAATTGCGCGCCGCGGCGCGTGCGCTCGAATAGCTTGACGCCCAGATCGCGTTCCATGCGGGAAAGCGCCTGACTCAAAGCAGGTTGCGCGATGTCGAGCACGTCAGCCGCGCGCGTCACGCTGCCGGCATCGACTACGGCGAGAAAGTATTTGAGGTTGCGCGTCTCCATGCGGCCAGCATATCAAAATGCTATGAAAAACGAACGTATCCATAGTATGCGAGGCCGGCATTCGTTTCTAGAATGCAGTGGCATATTGAACAAGAGCCGGCCCGAGGCCAGCACAGGAGACGCAAGATGAATTGGTACCGTGAAATTTCCACGGCGGAGAGACGCACGCTGTGGGGATGCTTCGCAGGCTGGGCGCTCGATGGCGTCGATACGCAGGTATTCAGTCTCGTCATCCCGACCCTCATCGCGACATGGGGCATCGGTAAAGGACAAGCTGGCTTGATCGGTGGGGCGACGCTCGTCGCGGGCGCATTGGGCGGCCTGCTGGCGGGCGTGCTGTCCGATCGCATCGGGCGCGTCAAAGCTTTGCAGGTGACCGTTCTCTGGTTTTCGCTATTTACGTTTCTCAGCGCCTTTGCGCAGAATTTCGAGCAGTTGCTCGTGCTCAAATCGCTTCAGGGACTCGGCTTCGGCGGCGAATGGACGGCAGGCGCAGTATTGCTCAGCGAAACGATTCGCGCGAAACATCGCGGCAAGGCTATGGGCATTGTGCAAAGCGCGTGGGGCTTCGGCTGGGCCGGCGCGGTATTGCTCTATACCGTCGTGTTCTCGTGGGTTTCGCCCGATTGGGCCTGGCGCGTGCTGTTCGCGGTCGGCCTCCTTCCGGCGCTGCTGGTTGTTTATATGCGCCGCAATATCGAAGAACCGCCGCGCGAATCGAAACCCGCCGGACAGGATCATGCGCAACGTCAGGGCACATTCGCGATCCTCGCCGGCATCTTTCATCCTTCGGTATTGCGCACGACGATCGTAGGCGGATTGATTGGACTCGGCGCGCATGGCGGTTATCACGCCATCACCACATGGCTTCCCACTTACCTCAAAACGGAGCGCCATTTGTCGGTGCTCGGCACGGGCGGCTATCTGGCCGTCGTGATTACCGCGTTCATCATCGGATGCTTTGTGAGTGCGTGGCTGCAGGACAAGATCGGCCGCCGGAAAAACGTGATTCTTTTCGCGATCTGCTGCGCGGTCACGGTCAATGTCTATGTATTTCTGCCCATCGGCGATGTTGCGATGCTCATGCTGAGCTTTCCGCTCGGCCTTTTCTCCGCAGGCATTCCGGCGACGCTCGGCGCGCTCTTCAACGAGTTGTATCCACAAGGTGTGCGCGGCACGGGCGTCGGCTTCTGCTACAACTTCGGGCGCGTGGTGTCTGCTGTTTTTCCGGTGCTCGTCGGGCACATGGGCAATTCGATGCCGATAGGACAGGCGCTCGGCATCGACGCGGGCATCGCGTATGGACTCGTCGTCGTGGCCGCGTTGCTGTTGCCCGAAACGAAGGGCCGTCGCATCGCAACCGTGCCCGCTCAAACCGCATCGAGCGAGCGCTCGCCCACGCATGTCTGATCTATCCATGACGCCTTCACTTCACTCCACGCTCGCCGACGCGCAATGGCTCGCATCGACGCCCGCCGCAATCGAAGCGATCGACAGTCACGCGCATGTCTTCGTGCGCGGGCTTCCGCTTGCACCGCATCGTCGTCACGCACCCGACTACGATGCGACGCTCGATGCCTACGCGGAACATTTGCGCGCGAACGGCATATCGCATTCAGTGCTCGTGCAGCCCAGTTTCCTGGGCACGGACAATTCATTTTTCCTCGATGTGTTGCAGCGCTATCCGCAGCGCTTTCGCGGCGTGGCCGTCATCGATTCTTCGATCAGCGATGGCGAATTGCAGCGTCTCGCGGCGCGTGGTGTCGTCGGCATGCGGCTGAATCTTATCGGCCTTGCGCTGCCCGACCTGCGCGCGGCGCATTGGCGCGAATTGTTCGGGCGCATCAATGCGCTCGGCTGGCATGTCGAGATTCATCGCGATGCGGTGGATCTGCCGATGCTCATCACGCCGCTGCTCGAACAAGGCTGCACGATCGTGGTCGATCATTTCGGCCGTCCCGATCCCGCATTCGGCATCGACGATCCGGGCTTTCGCTATCTTCTGACGACGGCGAAGAGCGGGCGCGTGTGGGTCAAGTTATCGGCGGCCTATCGCAGCGTCCGTAGCGAAAACGGCATCGCGCTCGGGCAAACGCTCACGTCCGCCTTGCTCGGTTCATTCGGCGCCGCACGGCTCGTCTGGGGCAGCGACTGGCCGCACACGCAACATCAAAGGCTGATCGACTACGAGGCGTCGCGCGATGCGCTCGACCGCTGGATTCCGGACGCATCGCTGCGTACCATCGTGTTGCGCGATTCCGGGCGTGCACTGTTCCGCTTCGCGTAATAGCCGCGCAAGCGCCCAAGTGCATCGCGGGTTAGCATTGCAGACGCGGGCGAAACGTCGACGCGAGACACGAATTCACTTTCCGGAACCGAAACCATGACCACTTCCTCTTCACGCCGCCGTGCCGCCTTTCGCGAACGGGTGAACGCACGCAGCGCCCTGCTCTTGCCCGGCGCATTCAATGCAATGAGCGCGCGCGTCGCGGCCGATCTGGGTTTCGAAGCGATCTACATCACCGGCGCGGGCGTGACGAACATGTCGCTCGGCATGCCGGATCTCGGCTTCATCGGCCTCGCGGAAATCGCGGAGCATACGTCGCGCATTCGCGATGCCGTGGACGTGCCGCTCATCGTCGATGCGGATACGGGCTTCGGCAACGCGCTCAACGTGCGTCATACGGTGCGCACGCTGGAACGCGCGGGCGCCGATGCAATTCAACTCGAAGATCAGGTAACGCCGAAGAAATGCGGCCATTTCGCGGGCAAGGCCGTGATCTCGACGAATGAAATGACAGGCAAGATACGCGCGGCGGTGGATGCGCGCGAAGATGATAACTTTCTGATCATCGCACGCACCGATGCATGCGCGGTGGAAGGCTTCGATGCGGCGATCGAACGCGCGCGTGCATTCGTCGAAGCGGGCGCCGACATTCTATTTGTCGAAGCTATCGAAACCCCGGAGCAAATCGCCTCGCTTCCCAAGCTGCTCGATGCACCGCAACTCATCAACATCGTAATCGGCGGCAAGACGCCCGTGACGGATCAGGCAGATCTTGCGCGGATGGGCTTCAGTCTCGTGCTCTATGCGAATGCAGCATTGCAAAGCGCCGTGCGCGGCATGCAGACTGCGCTCGGCGCATTGAAATCGCAGGGACGGCTCGATGAAGATCCGGCAGTCGTCGCGCCGTTCGCCGAACGTCAACGGCTCGTGAACAAGCCGCTCTTCGATGAACTCGACCGCAAATACGCCGCGGACTGAATCCTTCGCCTGAAGCGGCCATGAAAGACCGCTTCGGGCATTCACGCCTCAGCGCGAGTACATCGCATTCCAGTCCGATTGCGATACGCGTGCACCCCCCGATTGCGACGTGCCGTTAGCGGCGCCACCATAAGCCGTCGCGCCATCGCGTGCTGCGAGTTTCGCTTCGGCTGCCTGGATCGCTTCCGGATAATGCGCCTGATCGCCGTCGCCCGCGTGATAACCGACGCTCTGCAATTCTGCGAGTTCGGCACGAACTTGCGCCCGAGTGATTTGGCTTTGGGCGAACGAAGCGACGGGAATGACGAGAGCGGTTGCGACGATGGCTGCGCGAATGATCGACTTCATGATGAAACTCCAGTGTTATGAGGTGCCTGGCTTCGAACGCGGTGTCGTTCGAAAGCAGTGATAGCAGTCTATGACGCTGGTTATTCCGGGTTAACCCCTAGCACAGGAAAGCACCTTTCCCGGAAACACGCAGAATCGACGGCGCGAGTCGCACGGGGCATTAACGCCCGAGAATTTGTTATGCTGGCCGCCGGACTGAACGCACATGCGCGTTGCGTTCGCCTCATGGCGCAAAGCGCCCGTCAAACACTGGAGATACAGATGGCAAAAGGATATTGGGTCAGCGTGTACAAGAAGATCATGAAGCCCGAGCAGGCCGCCGAATACGCGAAGATCGCAACTCAAGCCATCGCGGAAGGCGGTGGCCGTCCGCTCGTCCGCGGCGTCGCGGCGATGGTGCAAGGCGAAGGCGTCATCGAGCGCACGGTGGTCATCGAATTCGATTCGCTCGATGCAGCCGTCGCCGCCTATAACAGCGCGACCTATCAGCACGCACTGGAAGTACTTGGCGATTCCGTCGTGCGCGATTTCCGCATCGTCGAAGGTGCCGCATAACATCCCTTACAGGCCGATGCTTGCGGCGCTCAGGCGCCCACGGCGTCGGCCAGTTCGTTCATGTCGTTCGCGACGACATCCCAATCGCTCTCAGCTTCCAAATCGACTGACTGACCCGGGCCGCGCTCATACGGACGCGAGACGAACGCAGTGCGCAAGCCGCACTTTCTTGCCGCTGCGAGATCGTCGTTATGCGCGGCGACGAGGCAGACTTCTTCTGGCTTCAGCATCAAAACGTCTGCGGTGCGCAGATAAGCCTGCGGATCGGGCTTGTAAATCTGCGCGATCTCCGCGCCGAGAATCGCATCCCAGGGCAAGCCTGCGCGCTTCGCCATATCCACCATCAGCCTGATATTGCCGTTCGAAAGCGGCGCAATGATATGGCGTGCCTTGAGCCGTTGCAAACCCGCGATCGAATCGGGCCACGGATCGAGTCGATGCCACGCGAGGTTCAGTTCGTCCAGCGCCTCCGAAGGAACCGCTTCAGGATTGATGCCAAATTCCGGCAGGAGGTCCACGAGATTCTCGCGATGCAGCACATCGAGCCGCACGAACGATCGCTCGCCGCTGATGATCTTGCGCATCGCGGGCACGTAGCGGCTGCGCCATGCATCCGCGAAGGCCTCAGGCTTCAAGCCGGTCGCGCCGTAGCGCTGCAGGAACGGCGCGGCCTCGCGGGCAATCCCGCCGCGCCAGTCCACGACGGTTCCGAATACATCGAATACGAATGCCTTTACGTTTTGCAAGCTCATGTCATTGCTCCCGTTGAGTCATTCATCTGATCGATTTCTCCTGCGATGCATTTGTTCCTCGCGCGCAAGACTGATTGTCCACCGCGTGTGTACGCAACGAATCTCGAAGAGCCTACATTACAAGCCATCGGAGCCTTCGGTCCGATCCGCAACAGGCCCACATCAACATCTATCGAGGTTCATCATGAGCAACGCAAACAAAGTCGCTATCGTCACCGGCGCGTCGCAAGGCATCGGCGCTGAAATCGTCAATGCCTTTCGCGCGCAAGGTTATCGCGTCGTCGCAACCGCCCGTTCCATTCGGCAGCCGGACGATCCGAACGTCGTGGCTGTCGCGGGCGATATCGGCGATCGCGCCACCGCGCAACGCGTCGTCGATGCGGCGATCGCCAAGTTCGGCC
The DNA here is from genome assembly GCF_023631085.1 of Caballeronia sp. INML1. NCBI lineage: Bacteria > Pseudomonadati > Pseudomonadota > Betaproteobacteria > Burkholderiales > Burkholderiaceae > Caballeronia > Caballeronia sp. INML1. Next base: position 105,678 of record NZ_JALQDT010000059.1, read on the forward strand.
GCATCGATACGCTCGTCAACAACGCGGGCATCTTCATCGCCAAACCCTTCACGCAATATACGCAGGAAGACTATGCGGCCGTCCTGAACGTGAATCTGAACGGCTTCTTCCATGTCACTCAACTCGCCATCGAGCAAATGGAGAAGAACAAGAGCGGGCATATCGTCAGCATCACGACGACGCTCGCCGATCATGCGGTAAGCGGCGTGCCTTCGGTGCTGGCGTCGCTGACGAAGGGCGGCCTGAATTCTGCGACGAAGTCCCTCGCCATCGAATATGCGAAGTCCGGCATTCGCGCGAATGCAGTGTCTCCCGGCATCATCAAGTCGCCGATGCACGCGCCCGAAACGCACGAAGCACTCGGCGCTCTGCATCCGATGGGACACATGGGCGAAATGAGCGACATCGTGAACGCCGTTCTGTATCTTGATTCCGCGCCGTTCGTGACGGGTGAGATCCTGCACGTCGACGGCGGCCAAAGCGCGGGACATTGATCGATCCTTCACCGGTTGTGTATGCGCCCTTCGCGGGCGCGTCGCTGTTTTTCACTCAAGGAGATCGCCATGCCGATGGTTACGATTCAGGTGACACGCGAAGGCAACAAGGCAGGCACGAACGCCGTCACCGCCGACGAGAAAGCGCAACTCATCGAAGGTGTCAGCCAGTTGTTGCTCGACGTGTTGAACAAACCGCTCGACTCTACGTTCGTCGTGATCCAGGAAGTCGACATGGAGAACTGGGGCGTGGGCGGCGTGCCGGTGCAGGAATATCGGCGGCGGAAGCAGGAAAAGGAAAGTTGACGTGCATTGTTATGCAGGCATCGCCGCATGAAGAGCCGCGGCGATGCCGTCGTTTCGCTGTCTTATTGCCCCGGCGCGTAGAGGTCGAGTAGCTTGAGCGTGACGCCGTTGGTCCATCCGAAGCCATCTTGCAGCGGATATTCGCCGCCTCCGCCGCCGCCCGTTCCCTCGCCTTCGACGATGTATTTCTCGACGAGCTTCTGCTGCGTCTTGTAGACGTTATTCACGTCGGCAAGAAAGCGCGTACCGATCTGCTGCGCGAGATCGCTGCGCCCATATCGCTTCAAGCCTTGCACCGCGATCCAGTGCAATGGCGCCCATCCGTTCGGCGCATCCCACTGTTGCGTCGTGTTGTAAGTGGTCGTCGTGAGGCCGCCGGGCTTCAGCAACATCGCTTCGACCGTCTCTGCTGTCTTGTGCGCACGATCCGGCCACGCCGCATTCGCGAAGAGCGGATAAAGCATCGCCGCTGATGGATTATTGCGCGGTTGCCCGAGCTTCCAGTCGTAATCGCCGTAATAGCCGTTCTTGTTCCAGAGATACTTGTTGATGGCGATCGCGCGCTTGGCCGCGCGCCCGATGTACTCGCCGACGCATCCGAAATCGCGCGCCTCGCCGCAACCGATCGCGATGCTCGTTTCGAGGTGGAACATCAGGCTATTCAGATCGACGGGAATGATCGATGTCGTGCGGATCGTCGCGAGCGTCGTGTTGTCGCCGAACCAGCGCGAGCTGAAGTCCCAGCCGCTCTCGGCTGCCGCGCGCAGATCGCGATACACCTCGTTCGCCGGACGGCTCGTGACCTGTTTGGCGGTGGCTACATCTTCCGAGTAAGACTCGTCACGCGGCGTGTCGCGTTCGTCCCAATAGCGATTGAGCACGGTCTTGTCGGGCAGCATCACGACGTTGCGCACCGCACCGCCCGGCTGCAGCGTATTCGCGCCTTGCATCCAGTAGCTATGCTCCTTGCGCAATTGTGGCAAATACTTCTGATAAACCCGGCCGCCTTCTTTGTGCGCGGCAAGTTCGACCATATACGAGAAGAACGGCGGTTGCGACCGGCTTACATAGTACGTGCGATTGCCATTTGGAATATGTCCGATCGTATCGATCAGATACGCGAAGTTATCGAGCATGTCGTCGACGAGATCTTCGCGGCCGGCCTCCTGAAGGCCGAGCATCGTGAAATACGTGTCCCAGTAATAGCCCTCGCGAAAGCGCCCGCCCGGCACCACATATTGCTTGGGCATCGGAATCAGTGAGCTATTCGGCGGCACGTTGGCGGTGGTCGTCAAACGCGTGAGTTCGGGCCACAGCCAGTCGATATGTTCTCGCAATGTCTGATTCGGCGGCGGCGTGATGACCTGATCCGTCGGAGGCGTGAAGTACTGCCCGACGAAGTTCTTGAGCGAAAAGCCCGGCACCGACATCTGCTGATGATAGGCCTGCACGATCTGCGCGGGATCGATCTTCGGTACCGCATCGACGAAGGTTTTTTGATCGGGATAGATGCCCTGCGTCTGCACGGCGACGAAAAGATCGCCGTATAACTCGCTCGGCGGAGGCGGCAGCGTATAACCGGTTTGCGCGTCCGCATACGCGAGGTTCGCAGCCGCGCTCATGACGAGCCAGCCGCATAACGCTGTGCGTGCCTTGAACTGGAAACGCCGCGACGCCTCGTGCGCCGCGCGATACGATGACAGTGCGATCATGCTCCCTCCTCATCAGGATGAGTGAACCGGACTGGTCTCGCTCGTGCCGTTCTTGTTTTGACTGAATCACAGCACGGCGAAGCATCGCATGCTTGCACCGCGGTGGCAACCCTCCGGGATTGGGGCGACGCCGCTATTGCGTCGGCTATTGAATGGCGAGCGCCTTATGCGCCTGAGCCTGAAACTGCGTCGGCGTGACGCCGGTCTGCTTGCGGAAATAACGGCTGAAATAGGCGATATCGGCAAAGCCCAATCCATGCGCGATCTGCTTGACCGACATGCTCGAATAAACGAGATCGCGCTGCGCCTCACGCACGAGATGCTCGTTGATCATTGCAAGCGGCGAGCTCGATATTTCCTCGCGGCAAATACGTCCAAGCTGCGTGACGGTCATGCCGAGCCTTTGCGCATAGAAATCCACCGCGCGATGCTCGCGAAAGTGTGCGGCCACCAGCTCCCTGAAGCGCCTGATCTGTTGCGCGCGTCTTTCCGTCGATGCGACGTTCGGCGCGGACGTGCTCTCGCATAGCCGCGAGACATGCACGAAAAGTGCAATCAGGAGCGACATGCCCGCCGCCATGTGCCCGCGGTTCGTCGCGCGAAATTCCTTTTCCAGCAATTCGACGATCGTCATGAATGCGCTTTCCTTGACGGACTGCGCGCTCACACGGGAGAGGCCCGCGCGCTGCAGCACCGGAATGAGCCCCGGGGCTGCGATCGATGCGAGGGCCTCGATCGATCTTTGCGCGACGGTAACAACGAGACCATCGACGTTCGGCGCGAAGTTGAATCCATGCACCGTTTGCGCGGGCAGCACGATGACGCAGGGCGGCAAGATATCGATCACGCTGTTCTCGATCAGCACTTGCCCGCCGCCGCCGCGAATGTACAGAAATTGCAAGAGCGCGTCGTGACGATGCGCGTCGATATGCCAGTCGTTCGGCGCGCTGCGCTCGGCGATCCACTCGAAATTGAACGCGTCATACCACGGCGGGCGCGCCGACTCTCCATACAGGTTGTAGTTAGGGATTTTCCTCATGTCATGCGTCTCCTCATGCACAAATTGTCCTGTCGTCTGCTGCCTTTGTCCAATTTTTTGTGCATGACCGTGAATATACTTTTTTCACAGGCAAGGCCATCGTCGCCTTCGCATCGAATGGACTCAGGAGACAAGCATGACTAATCACCTCGCGCATGATCACAATACGCCGCATTGGCTCGGGCTCGAATCGAACGTGTGTGTGGTGACGGGTGCGGCGGGCGGCATAGGCCGCGCCATCGCATCGACATTCGCCGATGCGGGCGCTCGTCTCGCATTGCTGGATCGCGATGAAGCGGGCTGCATGGAAGTGGCCGACACGCTGCGCGCAAGCGGAGTCGATGCGCTTGCCATCGCGTGTGATATTGCCGATGCGGCGAGCGTGAACCGCGCGCGCGATCAGGTCGAGCGGAAGTTCGGTCATGTCGATGTGCTTGTGAACAACGCGGGCTTGTTGAGGGCGGGCGGCATCGAAGATATCGGCCTCGATGGGTGGAATGCGATGCTTGCCGTCAATCTCACCGGTTACATGTTATGCGCGCAGGCATTCGGTCGCGGCATGCTCGCGCGTGGCGCCGGCAGCATCGTGCATATCGCATCGGTGGCGGCACATCATCCGCAAACCTGGAGCGGCGCATATAGCCCGAGCAAGGCCGGCATCGCAATGCTGTCGCGTCAGATCGCCGCCGAATGGGGTGCGCGTGGCGTGCGCAGCAACACCGTGTGCCCCGGCATGATCCGCACGCCGCTCTCGAAAGCGTTCTATGAACAAGGCGATGTCGAAGCGCGCCGCAGCGCGATGACCGCGAGCAGGCGCATCGGCGAGCCGCGCGATATCGCCGAGGTAGTTGCATTTCTCGCGAGCCGGCGCGCGGCCTACGTGAACGGGGCGGAGCTTGCCGTCGATGGCGGCTTCGAATGCATGTTGATGGACCTCGTTCCGCGTCCCGGCTTCGAGGCGCCGCGCACCGCCTGAAACACGGCCTTTCATCTCACGGGTGCGCGACGCGCCCGCTTCCAATCAAAGGACTTCACCATGACTACCGTAACGCGGTCGTCCGATCTCGCTTGCGATGTGCTCGTGATCGGCTCGGGCGCAGGCGGCCTTTCGACGGCCATTACAGCGAAGAAACAAGGACTCGACGTGATCGTCGTCGAGAAGGAGGAATACTTCGGCGGCACGACCGCATTCTCCGGCGGCGTGCTGTGGATTCCCGGTAATCGCCACGCGAAGGAAGCGGGTGTTCAGGATACGCGCGAAGCGGCGCTTCGGTACATGCGTGGCGAAACGGGCGCGATGTACGACAAAGCAGCCGTCGATGCATTTCTCGACAACGGCCCGCGCATGATTGAGTTCTTCGAGCGCGAGACGTCGGTGAAATTCCTGCCGACGCTTTACCCCGACTACCATCCAGATGCGCCGGGCGGCGTCGACGTGGGTCGCTCCGTCGTCGCAAAGCCTTTCGATGCGCGCGAGCTGGGCAGGGACATCGCACGCCTGCGTCCGCCACTCAAGACGATCACGTTCATCGGCATGATGTTCAATTCGTCGAGCGCGGATCTCAAGCACTTCTTCAACGCGACTAGATCGCTTGCGTCGGCGTGGTATGTCGCCAAGCGGCTCGCGAGCCATATCATGGAACTCGCGCTGCATAAGCGCGGCGTGCAGATCACGAGCGGCAATGCCCTCGCCGCGCGCCTCGCCAAGTCCGCACTCGATCTCGGCATTCCAATTCATACACGCACGGGCGCGAAGGAACTCAGTACGGTCAAGGGCCGCGTGACGGGCGCGATCGTGATGGCGAATGGAAGCGAAACGCGCATCACCGCGCGGCGTGGGGTCGTACTTGCGTGCGGCGGCTTCTCGCATGATGTCGCACGCATTGCAAAGGCGTATCCCCATGTGCGACGCGGCAGCGAGCATGTATCGCCGGTTCCCGCGGGCAATACCGGGGACGGCGCACGCATGGCCGAACGCGTGGGCGGCCGCGTCGATATCCGCTATCCGCAGCCCGCCGCGTGGATGCCCGTCTCGCGCGTGCCGCTGAAAGGCGGCAAATACGGCGTGTTTCCGCATCTGCTCGATCGCTACAAGCCGGGCGTGATCGGCGTGACGCGCGACGGCGTTCGTTTCACCAACGAATCGAACTCTTATCACGATGTCGGCGCGGCGATGATCGAAGCGTGCCGCGATGATAAAGAAACGTCGATGTGGCTCGTCTGCGATCACAAGACGATTCGCAAATACGGTCTCGGTTTCGCGAAGCCCGCGCCGATTCCGCTCGGTCCTCATCTGAAGAGCGGCTATCTCGTCAAAGGCCGCACGCTTGCAGAACTCGCGCGGCGCGCAGGCATCGATGCAACTGCGCTGGAAGCCACCGTGCGCGACTACAACCGCGACGCCGTGGCAGGCCAGGACACCGCATTCGGCCGCGGCACGACTTCGTTCAACCGCTATCTCGGCGATCCCTCGCACAAGCCGAATCCTTGCGTCGCGCCCATCGGCGATGGCCCGTATTACGCGCTCAAGATCGTGATGGGCGACCTCGGCACGTTCGACGGAATCGCGACCAATCCTCACGGTCAGGTACTCAAAGGCAGCGAGCCGATTCCGGGGCTTTATGCCGTCGGCAACGATCGCGCGAGCGTCATGGGCGGCAACTATCCGGGCGCCGGCATCACGCTCGGCCCGATCATGACCTTCGGTTATCTCACCGGACTACATCTCGCGGGCCGCATCGACGAGCGCGCTAATTCCAGCGAATTGAGGAGCGCAGCATGAGCAAGCCATTCATCGATCACCGCATCTACACTATCAAGCCGCGCGGAATGGCTGAATTCATCGACGTGTTCGATCATCTGGCGATGCCGATTCAGCTCAGGTACCTCGGCGTGCCTGTGGGCTTCTACATGAGCGACATCGGTGCGTTGAATCAGGTCGTGCATTTATGGGGATACGAGAGCATCGCAGATTACGACGAGCGGCGCACCGCTCGCGACAACGATCCCGAATGGCCTGCTTATCTGCAAGCGTCCGCGCATCTGATCGTCGCACAGGAGAGCCGCATCATCAGGCGCGTCGAGTTCAAGAGTCTCTCGCCCGCTGTGCGTTGAAGCGCGGCATTGCGGCACGAAGAAGGCCGCATCCTCGCGACTGCTTTTAGATAAATGAATGGAGACATACCGGCATGGAAAAGAACTTCGGGACCATCGAGGTCCAGAGCTTCATCGACGGCGAACGCTTTTCGCCGTATCAATGGGTCATTCTGATCCTGTGCTTTCTGGTCGTCGCGGCCGATGGCTTCGACACGGCGGCGGTCGGCTTCATCGCGCCTTCGTTGATTGGCGATTGGGGCATCACGCGCGCCGCGTTGGGACCCGTGATGAGCGCGGCGCTCGTGGGTCTCGGTATCGGCGCGCTCGCGGCAGGACCGGTTGCCGATCGCATCGGGCGCAAGGCGGTGCTCGCGCTTTCCGTGTTCTTCTTTGGCGTGTGGAGTCTCGCGTCGGCGCAAGCAAGCTCGGTCGAAACGCTGACCGCGTGGCGCTTTCTCACCGGCCTGGGCCTCGGTGCGGCAATGCCCAACGCCGTCACGCTGATGGCGGAATATGCGCCCGCACGCATTCGCGCGGTCGTCGTCAACACGATGTTCTGCGGCTTCTCAGTGGGCCTTTCGATCGGCGGACTGTGCGCCGCGTGGCTCATTCCGCATTTCGGCTGGCAGAGCGTGCTCGTCGCCGGCGGCCTCGGCCCGATCGTGCTCACGGTGCTGCTGCTCTTTCTGCTGCCCGAGTCCGCGCAATTCATGGTCGTGAGAAGACACTCCGCGCAGAAAATCGCACGCGTCTTGCGGCGTATCTCGAACGATGCACGTCTTGCCGAAGGCGAGCGCGTCACATTCACTGCCGCCGATACGCGCACCGGCGGCGCGGACCAGTCCGCGCTTGGACTCATCGTTTCGCGGCCCTATCGCTTCGGCACATCCATGTTATGGCTCGCCTATTTCATGGGCTTGCTGATCTTCTATCTGCTGACCAACTGGCTGCCGACGCTCTTCAAAGACGCAGGCTTCTCCGCCGAACGCGCGGCGCTCACGACGTCGCTATTTCCGCTCGGCGGCATTCTCGGCAACCTGTCTCTCGGCTGGGTGATGGACAAGGCCAATCCGCGACGCGTCAACGCATGCGCCTATGTGCTCGCGGCGGCACTCGTGCTGACGATCGGACGCGGCGTCGCGGATCAGTTCTGGCTCGCGGTGCTCATCTTCCTGACGGGAACAGCGGTGACGAGCGCGGTCACGTCGATGTCTGCACTCGCGGCATCGTTCTATCCGACGCGAAGCCGCGCAACGGGCGTGGCATGGATGCTCGGCATAGGACGCATGGGCGCGGTCGCGGGCGCGATGACCGGCGGTCTTCTCATGAGCATGGGCCTGCAATTCGGCGCGGTCTTCACGCTGCTCGCCGTTCCGGCAGCCGTTGCCGCGTTGGCATTGGGCGCGTTGAGCCGGCGCGATGCGTCGCGTCAGGCAAGCGAAATGGATCAGACGGCGCGCGTGCCGGCAGAATGAGTCGTGGCATCGCTTTCGGTTGCAAGCGCAACTATATTGACGATGCCCTTATGCGCCATCTTCGTATAAGGGCAAAAGCGCTCTGTGTTGCACACGAGTTCCTCCGCCGTCGTGCGGTCGATAGCGGGCATCTGAACGCGCGCGTGCGCGGTGAGCACGAAGAGGCCGTCCATTGGATCGCGGCCGAATTCGACCGTGACCGACACGCTTGCGCCCTCCACCGCGATGCCCGCGCGCGCCGCGAGCAATACGAGCGCGCCATGAAAGCACGCGGCATAGCCTGCGGCGAACAATTGCTCGGGGTTCGTACCGCCGCCGGGCCCGCCAAGCGTTTTCGACATGCGCAAGTCGAGGTCGAGATTGCCGTCGTCGAATAAAGCGGCTGCACGTCGCGCCCTTCATACTTGTCGAGCAGGCCAACGGGCGGCGGATGCAGTGGCTCCATGACGACCTCTTCTATCAGCGATGACGACAGAGATCGCTCAATGCGCCGTTTGCGTCCGACTCTGGCTTCGCTCGAACCAGGCATCGAAATACATTGTGCCGAGATGCGCTTGTCCGCCTGGCAGCAGCGTGTCCGCTGCGAGTTGCGCGCCGAAGTAGAGCGCGCTCTCGTCGGCGAAGACCGTTCTTGCATCGCCCGTTACTTTGAAATAGCGCTGCATCAGATCGGACAGACGCGACCTGTCCGGACCCGCGATCTCGACAACACCGTTCACCGACGAACCTCCCGCGCGTGATGCACCGTAGGTGTGCGCGCACGCGTCCGCTAGCGCCGTCACCGTACGCGCAGTGTTGCCTCCGTTGCATCAATCGGCGATCGCGAGCGCCGAGGCGTTTGTGTTCGTCATGCTCGTCGTGAGGCAATGCAGATCGAGCGTGCGCGTATGCTCGGTCATGTAATCGACGAATACACGCACCCGTGCGGGCAAATGCTTGCGGCTGAGATAGCAGAGATAGTGGCCGCCGTCATCGGGCGCATGTTGCGCGAGACAGATGACGAGGCGCCCCGCCTTGAGCGAATCGCACACGAGATAGGCAGGCAGTTGCGCGATGCCCTGCCCGTAGAGCACCGCTTGCAACATCAGGTCGATGTCGTTGAACGTTTGCCTCGCGGCGGGCGAGCGTTTGTGCGTAAAGCCGTCTACCTTGAATTCCCAGTCGGCGATACGTCCTGCCGACGTACGGAAGTTGATGCAGCGATGGTTTTCGAGTTCCTCGACATGACGGGGCAAGCCGTGCTCACGCGCATACTCGGGCGATGCGCACACGACCATCTGCATCGGAATCAATTGCTTCGCGACGACTTCGCTGTCTTCCATATGACCATCGCGAAATGCGACGTCGACACGGTCGGCCGTGAAATCGCAAGGGCGATCGTTCAGGACGAGTTCCAGAGCAATCTCCGGATAGCGCGCATTGAAGCCTGACAGAAGCGGCGCGACGACTCTGCGGCCGAACCCCGGCGCGGACGCAATACGCAAGTGTCCGCGGGGCGGGCCGTGGCGCAGTTCGCGCATGTCCTCGAGCGCCTGCACGATGCGCTCCACGCCCGGCTGACAGTTCTTGTAGAAGAGTTCACCCTCGCGCGTGAGCGACGTGCTGCGCGTGGTGCGAAGAAAGAGACGCGCATCGAGCTGTGCTTCCAGCTTCTGCACGTTGCGGCTGACGGCGGACCGCCCGATGCCCAGGCGATCGCTCGCTTTGGCGAAGCTGCCTTCATTGGCAACGGCAAGAAATGAAACGACGCCCGCATAACTCGCCACGAAGCTATACGCGAGCGAATCGTCCGAGTGACATACGAGTTCAGATGGCATGGCGGCACGAAACGTAGTGGTTCTGTCTCACTAGACGTTCATGCCCTGCGCTTTGTGACACGCCATGCCGGATTTTTTATTTCACCGGCGTCAAAACCGGTTTGCCCTTGTCTTTGAGAAGCAGCACGATGAACTTCGCGCGCTTCGTGTTGCTGGCGTTGCGACCTACAGTGTGGATATCGTCAGGGCCTTCATAAAAGGTATCGCCGGGCTTGAGCGTCACGGCCTTGCCGCCCTGAAGCTGCATGACGATCGTGCCTTCGAGCACATACACGAACGCCTGCGCGTCATGGCGGTGCACCGGATCGACCGCGCCCGGCGGATATTCGACGCTGATCATCAGCGCTTCCTTGCCCGGAGATTCGGGCAGCGGCTTCGTCATGAGCTCCTTGACGATGGCCTCTGGCGCGGCCTGCGCCGTCTCCGCGACGAGCGCCGCGCATCCGAAGACGAGCGTAAGTCCCACCCGTTTGATGCTGTGCATGATCGTTCTCCCATGATCGAATGACGGCGCGAGCACATTACGAGAGGTTCGACTTGTCGAGGCCGAAGGCCTTGTCGGACGAACCCGGCACCGTCTGGAACGCGACATTCGCGCGATTCCATCCGTTGATCGCCATGATGGCGTAGGTCAGGTCGGACAGTTCCTTTTCCGAGAACTGTTCGCGCACGCGCGCATAGAGTTCGTCGGGCACGCCGTGCTCGGGAATGCGCGTCAGGACTTCGGTCCACGCGAGCGCGGCCCGTTCGCGTGGCGAGAATAGCGTCGACTCGCGCCAGATCGCCACATGATGCGTGCGCAGTTCGCGCTCGCCGTGAATCTTCGCTTCCTTCACGTGCATATCGACGCAGAAGGCGCAGCCATTCATCTGCGATGCGCGAAGCGTGACGAGATCGCGCGTCGTCTGTTCGATCGAGCACTCCTGCACCGCCTGACTGAACTCATAGAATTTCTTGAACAGTGCGGGCGATTGTTGAATGTAGTTGATTCGCTGCGTCATGATGACTCCATGCCTGGTTGAAAATATCGCCGGCAACCCGTGGCCGGCATGGATGTCATCGTAAGTTTGCGCGCCTTTTCGCGGTAGGCGCGGGATCGTGCGCACGCTATTGCTTCGCGCGCATCAATCAAAGTGGCAGGCGTTACGCATTGCCGTAACGCGCCGCGATGCGTTCGAGCTTGTCCGGGTTGCGTTGCACCTGAATTCGCACGATGCGCTCGTCTTCGATGTCGAATGTCTGCGCGGATTCGAGCTTGCCGTCGATGAAGCGCAAGAACGCCCATTCGCCATTGAGCATGACGAGGTCGAGACGCACGCCCTTTCCATAGCGCAGGAACGCCGCATAGAAAAGCTGCGCGATGCGCTTGCCGCCGAATAGCGGCTCCGGGAAACTCTGCACGCGACCGCCGCCATCGCCGACGAGCGTCGCGTCTTCCGAGAGCATCGCGTGGATGGCCGCGAAATCGCCGTGTTCGATCGCATGCGCGAATGCGCGCAGCAAACGCCTGTGAATCTCGCGCGGCACCGATTGGCGCGGGCGCGCCTCGCGCAATTGCGCTTTGGCACGGCTCACGAGCTGACGGCACGCGGCCTCCGTCTTGCCGATGATGCGCGCGAGCTCGGGATAATCGGCGTCGAAGACCTCGCGCAGCAGGAACGCCGCGCGTGCTTCGGGGCTCAGGCGTTCGAGCAGCATCAGAAACGCCACTGACACATCGTCCGCACGCTCGGTGACTTCTTCGGGCGTCGCGGGCGGCTCGGTGATTTGCGGCTCCGGCAGCCAGATGCCCGCGTAATGTTCGCGCTGCAGTTTCGCGGCGCGCAGCCGGTCGATGGAATGGCGCGTCGTGACGGCGACGAGCCATGCTTCCGCATTATCGATAGCTTCGCGCGCCGCCGCATGCCAGCGCAGCCATACATCCTGCACGATGTCTTCCGCCTCGGCGACCGAACCGAGCATGCGATATGCGATGCCCTGCAGACGAGGGCGCAGCCGGTCGAATTCGCGCGTGGCGTCATCCATGAAGGCGATTAAATGAAAGGTGCGGAAAAGGTGATCGTATATCACGCGCCTATGTTCGTGACGATCACGACGATGCGCCAAAAGATCTGAGCAATGCAGCCGTTAATATCGGAAGCCGGATCCGACTGCATCAACCTCCGTTCATTCATGACTCAATCCGAACATCAAAACGCGTCCGCGAATCCGACCCGCATCATCGTCGCGACCGTGATCGGTAACGGTTTCGTCGCCTACGACTTCACCGTGTATGGTTTCTCCGCGGCGATCATCGGACGGCTCTTCTTTCCCGCGCACGACGCCGCTTCATCCCTATTGCTTTCGCTCGCAACTTTCGGCGCGGGCTTCGTCATGCGTCCGCTCGGTGCCATGCTGATCGGCCGATACGCGGACCGGCGCAGCCGCGAGGCGGGCATGCGGCTGTCGATCGCGTCGATGGCGGCGGGCACCTGGCTGATCGCATGTCTGCCGACGCATGCGGCGATCGGTGCGAGCGCGACCGTGCTTATCGTGTTCGCGCGGCTTCTGCAAGGACTCGCGGCGGGCGGCGAGATCGGCCCGGCATCGGCGCTGCTGATGGAGTCCGTGCCCTACGAACGGCGCTGTTTCATGGTCAGCTGGCGCGGTGCGAGCCAAGGCGCCGCCGCATGCGCCGCGGCGCTCGTCGGCGCATGCACGTCCGCGCTGCTGTCGCAGGAGCAACTCATGCAATGGGGATGGCGCGTGCCCTTCGTCATCGGCGGACTGATCGCACCGCTCGGCTGGTTTCTCCGGCGCATGCCGGGCCACGCGTCGGCGGCGAAGACACGTGCCGCACGCACGCCGCTCGCGATCGTGCTTCGCGAGCACGCACGGCCTCTCATTTGCGGCATCCTGATGATGGCCGCGCCTTCGTCGAGCATCTACATTGCCGTGCTGTACATGCCGAGCTATCTCACGCACACATTGCACCGGCCACCCGCGATCAGCTTCCTGATCGCATCGCTCTCCGGTCTCGTGATCCTCATCGTCACGCCGCTCGTCGCGCTCGCCGCCGATCGCCTGATGAGCCGCAAGACGCTGCAATACGCATCGCTCATCGGCGCGCTCGCGACGGCATATCCCGCGTTTCATGCGCTCACGCAAGGCGCACCGGATACGCTCGCGCTCGTGATCATCCTGCTCTATGTCGCCATCGCGCTGAACAACGCGGGTGCGGGTTCGGTGCTCATGCTCGAAGCCTTTCCGAAGCATCGGCGCGCAGCGAGCCTCTCGGTCATCTACACCTTCGGCGTCGTCATTTTCGGCGGATTCTCCCCGCTCGCCGTCGCCTGGCTCATCGGCGCGACCGGCAATGTCATGACGCCCGCTTGGTATCTGCTCGCGGCGAACTGCGTGACGCTCTTCGCGCTCAGCCGCTTCCCCGAACGCCCCTCGAATGCGCGGCGTGCATGCGCATGACGGGATCGTTGGCCGCCGCGCGCAACAGATCCAGCGCGCGCAGACGCATCTCAAGCGGACTCACGTCGAACGCGCGACGAAACGCCCGCGTGAAATCCGATGCGCTCTTGAAGCCGAGGCCGAATGCGATATCGGCGATCTGGAGGTTCGGGAAGCGCGCCAGTTCATCGGCCGCCTCGCGCAGGCGGCGATGTCGAATGTATGCGGCAAGGCCGCCTTCCTGCTCGAACCATCGATAGATCGTCGCACGCTTCAGACCGAGTGCGTCGACGATCTTCATCGGCGTGAGATCGGCTTCATGAAGATGCGTCTCGACATAACGCTTCACCGGGCCTTTCACGGCCGTTTGCAGCGCGGCGCGTGAATCGTGCAACGCATGCGGCTTGTCGGCGAATGCCGCGAGCAGCAGTCGCGCGCCGGCTTCGAGCGCGTCGATCGCATCAGGCCGTTTCAGCGCCGGCAGCGCGCGCGCGGTGGCATCGAAATGCTGGCAAACGAAGCGCGCGAGCGGCGCGTCCTCGGGCAGGATGCGGCCATGCAGCGCATCGCAGTCAGCGGTATGCGCGGCCACGACCGAACGCGGCGCGAACATCGTCAACACGCGGCATGCCGGGCGTTCGACGCGGAACCGCTGGTTCAGATCGAACGCGACGATGCCGCGCACCGAGCCCGGCGCACTGCGCTTCACGCTCAGGCCGCTCACATGGCCGCACTCGCCTTCGGCATATACGTGAAACGCGAAATCGCGACGGGTATCGGTCGAGACGCGCGCGATCGAGCGCTCGAGCACCAGCGCATCGGTGCGCGCCTCAGTGAACACGAGCCCTCCCGCCGCATGCAGGTCGATGCTGCCCGCAAAGCCGCGCGCGATCTGATCGTTGTCGGGAAGGACATCGACGACATGCCCGACGCGATCGCGCCATGCGAGCAACTGGCGCTCGCGCGGCACTGCCTCCGTCGAGAAGCGCGTGAATAGCGTGGGCGGATCGGAATCGGCGGGCATGGGAGTCGATGTCGGTCCAAAGAGTCCTTTCGATCGGTGGCGCGCACACGAGGCGCCGCCCGGTGAGACGCATGGTAAAGCGTAGTCGAAATGCCGGTATATCGTGCTGATTGAGGAGCAGCGTGTGCGGCGTCGCGGGCGGTTCAGGTCGGCGATTCCTTGCCGTCATCCCGCTGTCACATCGCTGTCTCTCACTCATACGGTTTACGGCTGACAAGATCAAAAACACAGCCGTATGCAGCAAGAAAAGACGTTTCGGGGCGTCAAATGGAAAAGTCGAAAGTTTTGCGAACCAGGCGCGAAGCGGAAGCCACGCGAGCGGCGCTCAAGCCCGCGCGCGTCGCGGACGCCCAGCTCGATCATCTCGAGCGTATGGTCCGTTCGCTCGCGCGGGCGAGCGATCCGAAGGCGTTCGCCTGTCTCGATCGCGCCTATTGGACAAAGCGACTCGCCGCGCTCGGCGACGAAAGCGATCTCGTATCCACGCAGCGCGCTCGCGTGCTGCGGCTGCTCGATCTTCTCGCACAGGATCGCGCCGCCGGACCTGACAAGGCCGCGGCGTGATTTTTCGTCGGATATGCATGCGGAATGCAAGACACAAGACGGCATTCCGAATGCAAAACGCAAGATGCCAGCCATCAGCGGCAAGTCGATTGAAAGGCCAGCCTGAGAGAGCACGATCGACGCGCGGTCGTTTTTGACCGTCGTCCCGAAAAGTGCTATTACGACGGGGCTTCGCGTCCCGCGCATGCTTCGCCAGCACGCGCGAGGTCATGCGCGGGACTCGAAAGCTCCACGTAATCGCATCGGCATTCAAGACGATGCGCGTCAGCTCAAGGTCACCGTGAATCCCACAACCCTAACTCCCTGGTCTGCCCACGACACGCAACTGCTGATCGCCTGCGCGCTCGGCCTCGCAATCATCATCGTTTCCATCAGCGTGCTCAAGCTCGCGCCGTTCCTGTCCATTCTCGTGGGCACGTTCGCGGCGGGCTTCGCCGCGCATCAACCGCTCGAAGCAATCGCGCAAGCGTTCAGCAAGGGCGCTGGCGCACTGCTCGGCGACGTCGGCATCATCATCGCGCTCGGCGCCATGCTCGGCGCGCTGATGGCCGAGTCCGGCGCGGCCGACCGGCTCGTCACCGCGCTGCTCGATCATTCGACGCCGCGCCGCCTGCCGTGGATGATGGCGTTCGTCGCGATCATCGTCGGCTTGCCCCTGTTCTTCGAAGTCGGGCTCGTGATGATGGTGCCGATCATCTTCGTGATGGCGCGTCGCGCGAAGCAGCCGATCCTGCGTATCGCCATTCCCGCGCTTGCCGGCATGACGACGCTGCATGCGTTGCTGCCGCCGCATCCCGGTCCGCTGATCGCGGTGAGCGCATTGCATGCCGATCTCGGCCTGACGCTCGGACTGGGCCTCATCGTCGCGCTGCCCGCCGTGATGCTCGCCGGGCCGCTCTATGGCATCTGGCTGTCGAAACGGCTGCATATCGAAGAGCCCGAGGAAATGGGCAAACTTTTCACCGCGCATGAAGACGGTGCAGCGACGCCGGGCTTCGCGATCTCGCTCGTGACGATCCTGCTGCCCGTCGTGATGATGCTCGGCCGCACCGTCGCCAAGCTCGCGCTCACGAAAGACACGCTGCTCTACAACACACTCGATTTCGTCGGCGAGCCGCTCGTCGCGCTGGCGTTGACGGTGCTCTTTGCGATCGTGATGCTCGGCTGGTCGCGCGGCATGGCGCGCGAGCGCGTGGGCGGCATTCTGCGCAAGAGCCTGCCGCCGATCGCGGCGCTCCTGCTCACCATCGGCGCGGGCGGCGGATTGAAGCAAATGCTCGTCAACGCGGGCATCAGCGCGACTATCGGCAAGATCGCGGTGGGCACGCATCTGCCGCTGATCCTGCTCGCATGGCTGATCGCGGTCGCGCTGCGTCAGGCGACGGGCTCGGCGACCGTCGCCACCACGACCACCGCGGGCATCGTCGCGCCCGTCGTGAGCGGACTCACGGCGACGCACAACTCGCTGATGGCGCTCGCGATCGGCGCGGGCTCGGTATTCTTCTGCCACGTCAACGACGCGGGTTTCTGGATGGTGCGCGAATACTTCGGGCTCACGCTGAAGCGCACGGTCGCGGTATGGTCCGTGTTGCAGACGATCGTCTCGGTGGTGGGACTCGTGCTGACGCTCGTGTTGTGGAGCGTGCTGGCGTAAGGACGTTTCAGGCGTCGGGCGTTCAGCCCGACGCTTCCTCGCGCGCGAGATCGCCGATGCGCGCAGCCGGCGCATCGCGCTTTGCGCGTTCGAGGACGGCGAGCACTTCGCGCGCCGTGTTCTCCGAATGCTCGCGCAGGACCGCCGGCAAGCCATCGCGCGCGGGATCCTCGAGCGCGGCCAGAATGGCTTCGTGCTCGCTCGCGGATTCGGCCCAGCGCAGCGTGTCCGCATTCGCCGCGCCGCGCGCCCGATGCACCTTCGACATCAACGTCGAATAGACGCTCGCGAGCACGGGATTGTCGGCGGCATCGACGATCATTTGGTGAATCTGCTGATTCAGCTTGAAATACTCGACGCGCTTGCCGGCGTCGTGACACTCCACCATGCGCCGGTGCTTCGCCGCGATTGCCGCGATTTGCGCATTCGTGATGCGCTGCCGGACCAGTTCGCCCGCCATCGCTTCGAGGCCGTGAAGCAGTTCGAAGGTGGCGGCGAGATCATCGAGATCGATCTCCGCGACGCGATACCCGATGTACTGCCGGTGCGTCACGCGCCCCTCCGACACCAGCACCTTCAGCGCCTCGCGCAAGGGCGTCTTCGAGACGTCGAACGCGCTGCTCAGTTCTTTTTCGTCGATGCGCGCGCCGGGCGGCAATTCGCCCTCGTCGATCATGTCGCGCAGGCGCGCGGCGATCTCCGCAGCCATGCCGCGAGTGCGCAAAAGGAGGGGGCTTTTGATGGTCTGGTTCATTGCAGTGCAAGCTTATCACGAAGTTGGTGAAAACCCTGCACCAACATTTACCTCGTTAATTTTCAATAAAACCAATCGTTTACACTGTTTGTAATTATAAATTTCTAATCCTATACTCTGTCCAACGTTGCGCGACGTCACGAAAACATCCGCTTATCCAGGAGCCCGTTCATGTCTTCAACATCCGGTGTTGCCGCATTGACGGTGGGCAAATCCACCGTTCGCTGGAAGATTTTCGTCGTCATGCTGAGCCTCATCGCGATCAACTACATCGACCGCGCGTCGCTGTCCGTCGCGATGCCGCTCATTTCCAAGGAGTTCGATATCGGCCCGGCGATGGAGGGGCTTATCCTCTCCTCCTTCTTCTGGACCTACGCGGTGATGCAGATTCCCGGCGGCATGCTCGCCGACCGCTTTAAGCCGCGCGTCGTGATCGCATCCGCGACCGTGTTCTGGGGTTTCTTCCAGGCGATCGCCGCCGTCTGCACCAATGCGCCAGGCCTGCTGCTCACGCGTCTCGGACTCGGCGCGTCGGAAGCGCCGATCTATCCGGCCGGCGGCAAGCTCAACGCGATCTGGATGACGCAGACCGAGCGCGGCCGCGGCGCGACGCTGCTCGACGGCGGCGCACCGCTCGGCGCGGCGCTGGGCGCGATTCTGATCACCGGGCTGATCGCGATGCTCGGCTCGTGGCGGCTCGCATTCGCGGTGGCGGGCGTCGGCACGGTCCTCGCGGGCATCCTCGCCTGGTTTTATGTACGCAATACACCACGCGAGCACCCGGGCGTGAACGAACTCGAAGCGGCCTATATCGAGGAATCGCATGCCCGCGACGCCGCCGCCGAGCCGTCGTCGCTCTCGGGCCGCACGCGCGATTTCTTCAAGTACCGCTCGGTGTGGTGCATGTTCTTCGGCTGGATGTGTTTCAACAGCGTGTTCTACGGCCTGCTCACGTGGATGCCCAACTACCTGCACATGGTCCACGGTTTCGACATCAAGCAGATGGGCGGCTCGAGCTTCATCATCTTTTTCAGCGGCTTCATCGGCGAGTTGATCGGCGGATGGATCGCGGACAAGTGGAAGGCCGCGGGCGGGCGTCCGAATGTCGTGATGCGCACGCTCTTCGGCATCGCGGCGGTCATCGCGACCGTGTCGATCTTCTCGGTGGCGTATGTGACGAATGCGGTCGCGGTCGTCGCCCTGCTTTCGACGACGCTCTTCTTCCTGCGCTGGTGCGGTCTCTACTGGTGCATTCCGTCGTCGCTCGGCACGCGCAACAAGATCGGCTTTCTCGGCGGCTTCATGAATCTCGGCGGCAACATCGGCGGCATCGCGGTGCCGATCATCGTCGGCGCGATCGTGCAGCTCACGCACTCCTACTTCCTTGCGCTGATGTTCTTCGCGGCGGCCGGCATCGGCTTGCTCGTGTGCTCGAGCGCCATCGATTACGAAAAGAAGATTCCCGTCTGAGTGGAATCGGCAGTTCACGCTGCAACGCTTCGCTCAATTCACACAGAGACATCACGATGAAAAAACGTACCTTGCTCGGCATGCTCACGCCCTCGTCCAACACGTCCCTCGAACCGCTGACGAGCGCGATGGTTTCGAACCTGCCAGGCGTCTCCGCGCATTTCGCGCGCTTTCCGGTCACGGAGATCTCCCTCTCCGATCAGGCGCTCGGCCAGTTCGACGATTCGAAGATCCTGCAGGCGGCGCAATTGCTCGCCGATGCAAAAGTGGACGTGATCGCCTGGAACGGCACATCGTCGGGCTGGCTCGGCTTCGAAGCCGATGAGCGTCTGTGCCGGCGCATCACGGAAGCGACGGGCATTCCCGCGACGACCTCCGTGCTCGCATTGAACGAAATCCTGAAGAAGACCGATGCGCGTGAATTCGGTCTCGTCACGCCGTATCTCGACGACGTGCAGGAGAAGATCATCGCGAACTATCGGAGCGTTGGCCTGAACTGCATCGCCGAGCGGCATCTGAACCTGAAGGCCAACTTCTCGTTCTCGGAAGTTCAACCCGATGAAATCCGCCGCATGGTGCGCGAAGTGGCGAAGGACAAGCCGCGCGCGATTTCGATCTTCTGCACCAACCTGAACGCCGCGCATCTCGTGCCCGAGTTCGAAGAAGAAACCGGCATTCCGATCTACGACACGATCACGACCGTCGTATGGAAATCGCTGCAGCTCGCCGATTACGACACGCGCAGCGTCAAGGGCTGGGGACGTCTCTTCAGCGAAGTCGTCTAAGGAGACAGGCCATGTCGAACGAACTCGATTTCGTGATCCGTCACGCCGACGTCGTCACCGCGTCGGACCGGTTTTCGTGCGACATCGGCATTCGCGACGGCCGCGTGGCGATGCTCGGGCATGGCCTGCCCGACGCGCCGCGCGAGCTCGATGCGAGCGGGATGCTGGTGTTGCCGGGCGGCGTGGACGGTCACTGTCATCTCGATCAGCCGATGCCCGACGGCCTGCGCATGGCCGACGACTTTCTCAGCGGCACGCGCTCCGCGCTATGCGGCGGCACGACAACCGTGATTCCGTTCGCCGCGCAAGCCAAGGGGCAATCCCTGCAAGCGGCCGTCGACGATTATCACCGCCGCGCCGAAGGCCGCGCGGTCATTGACTACGGCTTTCATCTGATCGTCGCCGATCCGACGCCGCACGTGCTCGCAGAAGAGTTGCCGCATCTGATCAAGAACGGCTACACGTCGTTCAAGGTTTATATGACTTACGACGATCTCAAGCTCAATGACCGTCAGATGCTCGACGTTCTCACGGTCGCACGCGAGCACGGCGCGCTCGTGATGGTGCATGCGGAGAACTCGGACTGCATCGGCTGGCTGACCGAACGCCTGTTAGGAAATGGTTTGCATGCGCCGCACGCCCATGCGCTCGCGCGGCCCGCCGTCGTGGAACGCGAGGCGACGCATCGCGCGATTGCGTTCGCGGAACTCGTCGACGTGCCGATTCTGATCGTGCATGTATCGGGCGCGGATGCGATCGAACAGATTCGCTGGGGCCAGTCGCGCGGGTTGCCGATTCTCGCGGAGACCTGTCCGCAGTACATGTACCTGACCGCCGACGATCTCGGCCACGGCGGATACGAAGGCGCCAAGTGCGTATGCAGCCCGCCGCCGCGCGATCCCGCGAATCAGCACGCGGTGTGGAAAGCATTGCGCCAAGGCGTGTTTTCGCTCGTCTCGTCCGATCACGCGCCCTTCTCTTATGACGATCCGCAGGGCAAGAAGCCGGGCGGCAAGGAAGTGTCGTTCGATCACATTCCGAACGGCATTCCCGGCCTCGAAACGCGCTTGCCGCTGCTCTTCAAGGGCGTGAAGGAAGGACGCATCTCGTTGCATCAGTTCGTCGAACTCACGTCGCTCGCGCCCGCAAAGCTATACGGCCTGTATCCGAAGAAAGGCACCATCGCGGTGGGCGCGGATGCGGACATCGTCGTGTGGGACCCGGAGAAGCGCGTGACCATCGCGAACGCGTCGCTGCATCACGCGGTGGATTACACGCCTTATGAAGGCATCGAAGTGACGGGATGGCCGCGTCATTGCTTCTCGCGCGGCGAACTGCTCGTCGAAGACGGCAGGCTTCTGAACGTGCAGAGTGGACGCGGTCGCTTTCAGCCAGCCGGCAAACCCAATCTCGAATGAAGGCGAAAGCGATGAAGATGCGTTTGTTGTCACTGACCGCTGCGGCGTTCTGCATGAGCGCACACGCCGCGGAAAAAGATATGCCGAGCGTCGCGCCGGAATCCGTCGGCGTCGATTCAGCGCCGCTCGTACGCATGTCGGAATGGATACGCGCGGACAACATGGATGTGCGCAGCCTCGTCATCGTGAAGGACGGCAAGATCGTGTTCGAGCGCTATGGCGATGGTCTCACGCGCGACAACAACTACGAGCTGTATTCAGTCACGAAGACAATCACTTCGTTGCTCGTCGGCGTGCTCGAAGGCGAAGGCAAGCTGAGTCCGTCGACGAAAGCTGCGCCGCTCATCGCGAAAGCGCGGCCCGATCTCGCCGCTCAACTCGCCGACAAGCAGAGCATCGAATTGCGTCATCTGATGTCGATGTCGAGCGGCCTCAGTTATCAGGCGCGCGAAGGCACCGACCCGCTTTACTACGGCGCGCCGGATCGTTTGCGTGTCGCGGTGACGGCGAAGGCCGCAAAGACGCCGGGCACGGACTTCGATTACATCGACGTGAACCCGGTACTCGTCGGCACGGCCGTGAGCGTCGCGGCACACGAACGCGAGGATCGTTTCGCGCAGAAGAAGCTATTCGAGCCGCTCGGGATGTCGCATTACCGCTGGACCGGCGTCGATGAGACCGGCGCGGTCGCGGGCGGCTGGGGCCTGCGGCTGCGCGCCGTCGACATGGCGAAGATCGGCATGCTCATGCTCGACAACGGCCGCTGGCAAGGCAAACAACTCGTGCCGCAGGCGTGGATCAGACAGATGACGACGCCCTCGCCCGCCGCCGCCGATTATGGTTACTACTGCTGGATTCAGCATGTCGTCGAGAAAGGCCAGCCTGAATTCGGCGCGATGGGCTTCAAGGGGCAATTCATCACGGTCCTGCCGAAGCAACATGCGGTCGTCGTAATAACGAGCCTCTTGCCGACCGATGGCGGATTGCGCGACGCCACTTATCTCAATCAATACCGCCGCATGGTGAACGATTTCATCTTGCCCGCGCTGACACCGACGACGCGTCCTGCCGTGACGGCCGCGAAGACCGAGGCGCTCAGCGAAGAACTCGAACGCAGCAACAAGACACAGGGCGTGCCCGGCACCGCAGCCGCATTCAACGACGCACCCGAGACCTGATCCATGACTCTACGCTCGCTGCTCAAGTGCATCGCGCCGGCTATCGTCGCGATGTCGATCTCGAACGCCCAGGCCGACGCGCCGCTGCGTGAGACGGGTCTCGCCGAGGCATCGCCGGAAGATGCGGGCGTCGATTCGCATGGACTCGTGCGCCTGTCGCAATGGATTCGCGAGCAGAAGCTCGATGTGTACAGCCTGCTCGTCGTGAAAGACGGCAAGCTGATTTTCGAGCGCTATGGCGCGGGCGCATCCCGCGATTCGAACTACGAGCTGTACTCGGTCACGAAGTCGGTGACGTCGATGGTCGCGGGCATGCTCATCGGCGAGGGGAAGGTCAGTCTGGACGATTCCGTCGCAACGAAGCTCGCCGCGTGGCGACCCGACTTGCGCGCCGAGCTCGCCGACAAGCGCAACATCGAACTGAAGCACGTGCTCTCGATGTCGAGCGGCCTGCACTACGACTTCAAGCCGAAAGACGATCCGATCTACTACGCCGCGCCCGATCGTTTGAAGCTCGCGGCCGAAACGAATCCCAAGGCCGAGCCCGGCTCAGCGTTCGAATACACCGACATCAACCCGATCCTCGCCGCCGCGATGTTGAGCGCCGCAGCGCATGAGCCCGTCGAGAAATACGCACAGGCCCATCTCTTCGGCCCGCTCGGGATGAAGCACGCGGTATGGGCGCGCACAGACCGTTCGGGACTCGTGTCGGCGGGATGGGGCTTGCGGCTGCGCGCCGTCGACATGGCGAAGATCGGCATGCTCGTGCTCGATCACGGCCGCTGGCAAGGGCGCCAGATCGTGCCGCGAACATGGATCACGCAGATGACGTCGCCCGGTGTCGCGCCGTACTTCGGCTATTACTGGTGGATCAACAACATCGTGCAGAAAGAGCCGGAATTCGATGCGATGGGCTTCAAGGGGAAATTCATCACGGTGCTGCCCGAACGAAATACGGTGATCGTGATGACGAGCATCATGTCCGTCGCCGGCGGCCTGCGCGATGCGAAGAATCTCCAGACGTTCCGCCAGATGGTGAACGACTATGCGATTCCCGCACTCGACAATGCGCATCACGCGCGGCCCTCGGCGCAACGCCGCGCGACGTTGCGGCATGAGCTTGCCGTCAGCGCGCAAACGAAAGGCATGCCGGGCGCACAAGTGGACCCGACCGATCTTCCCGGCCTTTGACCCTAACGCACGCCGAATTTCCAGACCGTGATTTCGTGATACTCGTCACCCGGCTTGAGTGCGGTCGAGGGGAACGCCGGACGATTCGGCGAATCCGGGAAATGCCCGGCTTCGAGCGCGAAGCCATCCGTTTGCCGGTACGCCGTACCCGACGTGCCGATGGCGCTGCCATCGAGCCCATTGCCCGTGTAGAACTGCAGGCCCGGCTGCGTCGTGTAGACATCCAGCACGCGACCGCTCGACGGATCGTAGGCGCGCGCCGCGAAGCTCGGCTCGCCATTGCGCTGTCCGTTCTTGTTGAGCTTCCAGTTGTGATCGTAGCCGTGCGCATAACGCATCTGCTGATTCGACGAACGCAGCCGCGCGCCTATCGGTGTCAGCGCGCGCAAATCGAGCGGCGTATTCTCGACGCTCATGATCTCGCCGGTCGGAATCGAATCGGCACGCGTCGGCGTATAGCTCGATGCCGCGATCATGATGAGTTGCCCTTCGACACTGCCGCTACCCTCGCCCGCCAGGTTGAAGTAGCTATGGTTCGTGAGGTTCAGGACTGTCGACTTGTCCGTCTTAGCGCGATAGTCGATGCGCACTTCGTTGTCGTCCGTAAGCGTGTAGGTCACATCGACCGTGAGCGTGCCGGGAAAACCGTTCTCGCCATCGGGACTCACATAACGAAGTTGCACGCCCGCGCGCTGCGCGCCCTGAAACGTCCTGACCACGGTCCAGACTTTTTCGTCGAAGCCGTGCGGGCCGCCGTGCAACGTATTCGGCGGCTCGTTGACGGGCAGCTTGTAGCTGCGTCCGTCGAGCTCGAACCGGCCATCGGCGATGCGGTTCGCATAGCGCCCGATCAGACTGCCGAAGTGAATCTTGCCGTTGTACTTCTCGTAGTCGCCGAGGGAGCCGAAGCCGAGCACGATATCCGCGCGACGCCCGCGCCGGTCGGGGACATCGATTCGCGTCACGATGCCGCCATAGGTGACGCAGTTCATAGACACGCCCCGCGCATTCGAGAGCGTGTATTGAACGACCGCTTGCCCTTGCTGCGTCGCGCCATACGGTGTGGAAGTGATCGACGCCGCAAAGCCATGCAACGGCATGAACGTCGCGCATGCAAGGGCGGCAAAACGGATGAGCGTTCGGTTGGTATCCGGCATAAGCGGCGTGAACAGAAGGCTGCTCGATATGGCTGTGAAATCACGCATGGAGCCGAACGCAGCATCGCCTATGCCTGATGAGGCCGGGCACGCACGATGCGTTCGCTTGTCGCATTCAGTTCGACGATGACGACAAGGAGCCTTTCATGAACGAACCAGCCGATCGTCCGACGCCACCGAAGCAGACACCCGACGATCCGAACGTGGCGGATCGCCGTCTGTCCGACGAACAAAAGGATTCAATGAAAAACGAACCGGAGCCGCCGAAGCGTACCGACGAAGGCAATAACACCAAGCTGCCGAATCCGAAGGACGTCGGGGAAGCGGGGTAGTCTTCGCGGGCCGCGGGTTATTCGTTAGATGAATCGGCGGTCCGCACGTACGAATTACATACGACGCTCGCTCGTATGAAATCTGCAATGGCACTTCGCGGCGTTGTCGAGCGCTTTTGTTGTATGGTATTCCGAAACTGTTGCAGCGTTCGAAGCCGCGCCCGGCGACGCGCCTCGCCGGAATAAGGAAGCACGACGCCCATGTACGATCCTGCTCACTTTTTGCCATCGTTCGTATGGCGCGCGACGCGAGACGGAGTGATTCAATACGCCAATCCGTGGGCGTGCCGCTATCTCGGCATCCCCTTTCCGGAACTGGTCGGGCGGCATTGGAATGCTTTTGTCCACCCCGACGACATCCCGCCGGTGCTCGACGCATTGCGGCAAATGCGCGACGGCACGCTTCTCCGCAATGTCGACGTGCGCCTTCTGCGCAACGATGGCGCGTTTCGCTGGCACACGTTGCATCTTCAGGCGCGGCGCGACGAGGAAGGACAAATCAGCGATACGGTCGGCGTCGCGATCGACATCCACGAATGCCGTCACGCCTGGGCGATGTACGAGGAGAGCGAGCGGCGACTGCAGGCCGCATTCGCCGGCGCACGCATGGGCGCATGGGAATGGGACATGAAGACGCGTGTCGTGCGCATGACCGCGCAGCTCGCCGCGCTCTACTCCTTTCCACCCGGCACCGACGCGGTGCTCCTTTCGGAAGTATGGGACCGCGTCGCGCCCGAACACCGCGAGCCGTTTCAGCGCAAGCTCACGGAAGCATTGCGTGACGGCGGCCCGTTCGAGTTCGACTTCATGCTCGAAGGCGATCAGGGACAACAACGCTGGCTGCGCATGCGCGGGCATCCCGAGTTCGACCGTCATGGCGTGCTCGCTCGCGTGTATGGCGTGAGCTTCGACATCAGCGCGCAGCGCGCCGACGAGGAACGCCTCAGTCTGTCGGAAAGGCGCTATCGCGCGCTTGTCGAAACGACGGGTGCGCTCGTCTGGTCCGCCGATGCGAAAGGCGGGATTCGTGCTTCGGGCGGCGAATGGGAGCAGTTCACGGGCAAGTCGCCGGACGTGCTGTCCGGCGGGGGCTGGCTCGACTACATCCATCCGGATGATCGCGAGCGCACGCATCAGGCATGGCTCGACGCACTGCGCGAAGGCGCCGCGCGCACGCTCACCTTCCGCATGTACCGGCGTGACGGACTCTATCGCATGGTGGAGGCGCACGCGGCGCCGCTTTACGACGACAAGGGCAACTTGCAGGAATGGTTCGGCACGACAACCGACGTCACGCCGCGCTATGAAGCGCAGGCCGCGATCGAAGCGCGCAGCCTGCGCCTGACGGTGGCGATGCAGGCCGCGAAGATTCATATCGCATCGCTCGAACTCGAGACGTGGACGCTCTTTCTCGAAACCGGCGGCGAGCGCCAGATCACCGAAACGCTCAGCTACGACGCAGCACTCGCCCGCGTGCATCCCGACGACAGTGCGACGCTCGACCGCTATGTGCGCAGCATTGCGGCAGGCGAAAACCCCGAGGGTCATTTCGAGTTTCGCGTGCGCAACCTGCACGGCGAACAATGGATGCAAGGCAGCGCCCTGCTCCAGCGCAGCAAGGACGGCAAGCCGCTGCGCATCATCGGCAGCGTGATCGACATCACCGAACGCAAGCACATGGAGCTGATGCTGCGTGAAGCGGGACGCCGCAAGGACGAGTTCCTCGCGATGCTTGCGCATGAGCTGCGCAATCCGCTTGCGCCGCTGCGCACGGCCCTCGCGCTGATGCAGAAGGATCAGGATGGCGACACGCATCTGCGTGAGCTGACCGACCTGATGCGCAGGCAAGTGGAGCACATGACCCGCATCGTCGACGACCTGCTGGAAGTCTCGCGTATCACGCAGGGACGCATCGCGCTGCAAACCGAACCGATTCTGGTCGGCACGGCCGTGTATCACGCGGTCGAGGCGATCGCGGGCATGGTCGAGTCGCGCTCGCAAACCATTCAAGTCGATGTATCCGATGCCACCACATGGGTATGCGGCGATCCCACACGCCTCTCGCAGATCCTCGTCAACGTGCTCAACAATGCGAGCAAGTACACGCCCGAGCAAGGCCGCATCACCGTGAGCGTGCAGGCGGACGAGGCATGGGTGTCGATCGTCATCGCCGATACGGGCACCGGCATTTCGGCCGATCTCCTGCCGAAAGTATTCGAGCTCTTCTCGCAAGGCGAGCGCACGCTCGACCGCTCGAACGGCGGCCTCGGCATCGGGCTGTCGCTCGTGAAGAAGCTCGTCGAGATGCATAAAGGCACGATCACCGTGCAAAGCCCCGGACCGGGACTGGGCACGACCGTCACCGTGCGGCTGCCGCGATTGCATCATCACGAAAGGCATTCGGCGCTCGCGCTCTCCGAGACGAGCATGCGCGAGACGCGCGCGGCGCTGCGCATTCTCGTCGTCGACGATAACCGCGATGCCGCCGATTCGCTCGCGATGCTGTGTGAATCGGAAGGACATGTCGCGCGTGTCGCGTACTCGCCGACGGAAGCGCTGGAGGCCGCGCCGCACTTTCAGCCCGATGTGGCGCTGCTCGATATCGGCCTGCCCGATATCGACGGCTATGAACTCGCGCGGCGCCTGCGTCGCAAAGGCGACACGACGCCCATGCTGATCGCGATCACGGGCTATGGACAGGCGGAAGACCGGTTGCGCGCGCAATCTGCAGGCTTCGATTATCACTTCGTGAAGCCAGTGAATGTGGACAGCCTGCTGAAACTCCTGTCGTCGCTGACGGTCGCGCGTTGAAGAGCCGCGCTCTACAATGAGCGTTCCATCCAGGTCTTCGAGGACGTCATGACGCCAAAGCCCATCAGCCGCTATCCCGTTCCCGATCCGCAAGACTGGCCGGACGATATCCGCGCCCGCATTCTCGACGTGCAGGAAAAGGCGGGCTTCGTGCCGAACGTGTTCCTCACGCTCGCCCATCGTCCCGACGAGTTCCGCGCGTTCTTCGCCTATCACGATGCGCTGATGCTGAAGGACGGTGGCCTCACCAAAGGCGAGCGCGAGATGATCGTCGTCGCGACGAGCGCGGTGAACGATTGCCTCTATTGCGTCGTCGCACACGGCGCGATTCTGCGGATCTATGAAAAGAACCCGCTCGTCGCGGATCAGGTCGCGGTGAATCATCGCAAGGCGGACATCACGCCGCGTCAGAAGGCCATGCTCGATTTCGCGTTAAAGGTATGTCGCGCGTCGGGCTCCGTGGACGACACCGATTTCGCCGCCCTGCAAGCGCATGGTTTCAGCGATGAAGACGCATGGGATATCGCGGCTATCACGGCGTTCTTCGGTTTGTCGAATCGCATGGCGAACGTGATTTCGATGCGCCCCAACGATGAGTTCTTCTTGATGGGGCGTGTGCCGAAAGAGCCGAAATAAGCACCCATGCGCCTGCCTCCGCTGAAATCCATCATCGCGTTCGAAAGCGTCGCGCGAACGAAGAGCGTGAACCGCGCCGCCGACGAGCTCGGCCTCACGCCCTCCGCCGTCAGCCATCAGTTGGCGAATCTGGAAAGCATCGTCGGGCGCCCGTTGTTCACGCGCCTGGGCCGCGGCCTCGTGCTCACGCCGACCGGCTCGCAATATCTCTCGGACGTCACCGGCGCGCTCGCCGAGCTGAACCGCGCAACCGAGCGCGCGTCGAGCGAAACGTCGGTCGAGATATTGCGGATTCATTCGAGCCCGAGCTTCGGTCTGATGTGGTTGCTGCCGCGTCTCGCCGCATTTCAGGAAGCGAACGGCGATATTCAGATGAATCTCGCGTGCTCATATGAGAATGTGTCGTTCACCTCGGGTTACTACGATATCGACGTGCGTCACGGCTACGCACACTGGACCGATGTCGAAGTGAAGACCCTGCGTCATGAGACCATCGCCCCGCTCGCTTCGCGCACGTATCTCGAACGCTTTCCTGTTTCTTCACCCGAGGATCTGCTCAACCGTCGCCTGATCTTTTCCGAATCGCCGCTCGTCCAGTGGCAGCAATGGTTCGGCAAGTTCGGCGTGGCGGTGAAGCGCAAAGCGTTCGATTTCTCCTTCGACCGCTCGTACATGTCGCTCGAAGCGGCCGCGCTCGGTCATGGCATCGCGCTGGAAAGCACGATGCTCGCGTCCGGTCATCTCGAACGCGGCTCGCTCGTGCCCGTGTTCGGCAAGGAATACGCGGTTGAAGTCGACGCGCATCATCTGGTTTACCCGAGTCAGAACGCCGGATTGCCGCGCGTGGCCAAGTTTCTGCTGTGGATGGATCAGCAAATCGGGCGTCGCGGCGACACCTGAAAATTTCTCAGCAACAGTTGAACCAAACTGCGTTGATCGTCAGGTCAAAGGCGAAGAAACTGCGCCTACACCAGACAACCAACGGAGACAACGATGTTGCTCGACAACCAGGTAGTGATCGTCACAGGCGCGGCTTCGGCTCGCGGCATCGGCAAGGCAACGGCAAAGGCGCTCGCCGCGCAGGGCGCGCGCATCGTAGTGCTGGACCTGAAGGAAGCGGACGCGCAAAGCGCCGCGAACGATCTGGGCGAAGGTCATCTCGGCCTCGCCTGCGATGTCACCGACAAGGCCGCGTGCGTCGCGGCCGCCCGAGCGGCGATCGACAAATACGGGCGCATCGACGTGCTCATCAACAACGCCGGCATCACGCAGCCGATCAAGACGCTGGAGATCAGCGCGGATAACTTCAACGCGGTTATCGACGTGAATCTGCGCGGCACGCTCTACATGTCACAGGCCGTCATTCCGCAGATGAAGAAGCAGAAGAGCGGCAGCATCGTGTGCATGTCGTCGGTGTCGGCGCAACGTGGCGGCGGCATTTTCGGCGGACCGCATTACAGCGCGGCGAAGGCAGGCGTGCTCGGTCTCGCCAAGGCGATGGCGCGCGAATTCGGCGGCGATGGCATCCGCGTGAATTCGATCACGCCCGGCCTGATTCAAACCGATATCACTGGCGACAAGCTCACGCCGGACATGCGCGCGGACATCATCAAGGGCATTCCGCTCGCGCGTCTCGGCGATGCGGCGGATATCGCCAATGCATGCCTGTTTCTTGCGAGCGGCCTGTCGTCGTATCTCACTGGCGTGACGCTCGATGTGAATGGCGGCATGCTGATTCATTGATCGCACGCAATAGCGCACCCGGATAACCGGGGCGTCATAACATGGCTGGAGACATCTATGAAATCCAAACTCGCCGCATCGGCGGCAACGGCTGAATTCGCATCGTCCGAAGATGCAGGCAGCTTCGAGGCGAAGACCTACGCCAAGGTCGGACGCCGCCTCATCCCCTTCCTGATGCTGTGTTATCTCGGCGCGTATCTCGACCGTGTGAACGTCGGCTTCGCCAAGCTGCAGATGCTCAACGATCTGCGCTTCTCCGAAACCATCTACGGCATCGGCGCGGGCATCTTCTTCCTCGGCTACTTCCTGTTCGAAGTGCCCAGCAACGTCATCCTGCATAAAGTGGGCGCGCGCAACTGGCTCGCGCGCATCATGCTGACGTGGGCCGTGATCTCCGCGAGCTTCGTCTTCGTCAAGTCACCGACTACGTTCTATATCCTGCGCTTTCTGCTCGGTGTCGCCGAAGCGGGCTTCGCGCCCGGCGTGATTCTCTATCTCACGTACTGGTTTCCCGCAGCGCGGCGCGCCAAGGCGCTCTCGCTTTTCTTCATGGCAATTCCGCTCGCGGGTATCGTCGGCGGTCCGCTCTCCGGCTACATCATGCACGCGTTCCAGGGCATGCACGGGCTCGCCGGATGGAAGTGGCTCTTCATGCTCGAAGCGCTGCCCTCGCTTTTCCTCGGTGTCGCGATCCTGTTCTATCTCGACAACGGCATCGCCGGCGCGAAGTGGCTTACCGACAAGGAAAAGGCCTTGCTCAAGCGCAATGTCGAAAAGGACAACGCCCAAACGGTGAAGCATGTATCGATCGGCGCATTCATCCGCGATCGTCGTCTGTGGCTCATGGCCGCGATCTACTTCTGCGTCGTGCTCGGTCAGTACGGACTTACCTTCTGGCTGCCGACGATCGTGCGTCGCACCGGTGTAGCGGACCCGCTGTGGGTCGGCATTCTCACCGCGATTCCGTATCTCTGCGCGATCATCGCGCTGCCGCTGATCGGTGCGAGCGCCGACAAGCGCCGCGAACGCCGCCTGCATCTCGCGATTCCGATGCTCGTGTCCGCAGCCGGCTTCGCCACCTTGCCGATGCTCGGCAGCGTAGGCGCCTCGATCGTCTGCGTGAGTATTGCGGCGGCCGGCATTCTCGCTTCGTCGTCGCAATTCTGGTCGCTGCCTACCGCGGTGCTCGGTGGCATGTCGGCAGCGGCGGGCATCGCCGCGGTCAACTGCTTCGCCAATCTCGCGGGCTTCTTCTCGCCAGCGATCGTCGGCTGGCTCAACGACTTCACCGGCAAATCGACGGCGGGCCTGATCTTCATTTCTGTGGCGATCGTGCTGGGCGCGGTGCTCGTGTTCTTCGTGCCCGCCAAAACCGTCAATCGCTGATTTCAGCTTCAATCAAGGAGACAACACATGAATACCCCCGTCATCGAGGAGGTGACGCTCGCCGAGCGCGCCTACCGTATCCGTCGTAACGCCCTGCTGATGGGCGAAGTGCAGGGCCAGGGTTATATCGGCCAGGCGCTCGACATCGCCGATGTGCTGGCCGTCGCCTACTTCGGCGCGATGAACTACCGCCCTGAAGATCCCGACTGGGAAGAGCGCGACCGCTTCCTGCTCTCGAACGGTCACTATGCAATCGCGCTGTACGCCGCGCTTTTCGAAGCGGGCATCCTGCCCCAGGAAGAACTCGAAACCTATGGCAGCGACGACAGCCGTCTGCCGATGTCCGGCATGGCGAGCTACACGCCCGGCATGGAGATGTCGGGCGGATCGCTCGGGCAAGGACTCACGATCGCCGTGGGCCGATGCCTTGGCCTCAAGAGCAAAGGCTCGAAGTCCTTCGTCTACACGCTTTTCTCCGATGGAGAACTCGATGAAGGCGCGATCTGGGAAGGCCTCATGTCCGCTGCGCACTGGAAGCTCGACAACCTCATCGCGATGGTCGACGTGAACAATCAGCAAGCCGATGGCCCCTCGACGCAGATCATGGCGTTCGAGCCGCTCGTCGAAAAGCTCGAAGCGTTTGGCTGGTACGTGCAGCGCATCGACGGCAACGATATCGACGCCGTGAAGCAGGCCTTCGACAACGCACGCAATCTGAAGGACGCGAAGCCGCGCATCATCGTATGCGATACGAAGATGGGCTGCGGCGTGCCGTTCCTCGAACAACGCGAGAAAAATCACTTTATCCGCGTCGATGCCGATGAATGGCAACTGGCGCTTCAGGCACTCGAAGCAGGGAGACAAGCATGAGCACCCGTCTGAAAACTTCCGCGATGATCGCGTCGATTGCAAGCGAAGGACAGGTCACCCGGTCCGCGCCTTTCGGTAATGCGCTGGTCGAACTGGCGGGCACGAAGACGAACGTCATCGGCATGACGGCCGACCTCGGCAAGTACACGGACTTGCATATTTTCGCGAAGGAGTTTCCCGAGCGCTATTACCAGATGGGCATGGCCGAGCAATTGTTGATGGGTGCAGCGGCGGGCTTCGCGCATGAAGGCGCGCAGCCGTTCGTCACGACCTATGCCGTGTTCGCGACGCGCCGTGCGTATGACTTCATCCACCAGACGATCGCCGAAGACAATCTCGACGTGAAGATCGTCGCCGCGCTGCCCGGTCTCACGACAGGCTACGGTCCGAGCCATCAGGCCGCCGAAGATCTCGCCTTGATGCGCGCAATGCCGAACATGACCGTGATCGACCCGTGCGATGCGCTCGATATCGAGCAGATGGTGCCCGCCATCGCCGCGCACAAAGGGCCGGTGTATGCGCGCCTTCTTCGCGGCAACGTGCCCGCCGTGCTCGACGAATACGATTACCAGTTCGAATTGGGCAAGGCGAAGCTGCTTCGCGATGGCCGCGATGTGCTCATCATCTCGTCCGGCATTCTGACGATGCGTGCGCTCGAAACCGCCAAGGCATTGCAAGCCGACAACGTCGATGTCGCCGTGCTCCACGTGCCGACGATCAAGCCACTCGATACGGAAACGATCATCCGCGAAGCGAAGCGTTCGGGACGTCTCGTGGTGGTAGCAGAAAATCACACGACGATCGGCGGATTGGGCGAAGCAGTGGCGACGGCGCTGCTGACCGCAGGCGTAACGCCAACGTATCGTCAGATCGCGCTGCCCGATGCGTTCCTCGATGCGGGCGCGCTGCCTACGCTGCACGACCGCTATGGCATTTCGACCAATGTGATGTCGGCCACCATCAAGGGCTGGCTCGCCTGATGGACGAGCGCCGCGCAGTTCGATGAAACGCGCGGCGCTTGTTCACTTCTTCTTTCGTCCGCCCTTCTTCGCGCCCGCCGCCTCTTTCGCGACGATCACGCCGGGCCCGTTCATTTCTTCCATCCACGAAAGCGCGTCGGCATAGGCGAGGAATTGCTGGAAATAACCCGGCGATACTTCGCGCATGAGCGACAACGAACGATGTACGAGGCTGCTCGAATTGAGCGGTCCCGCATTCCTCGGAACGTGCGCGAGCGAATCGCGCAACTGCTTTTCCGCGCTGACTTTCGACCACACCGCGCGAAAGTATTCGAGCAACTCGGCGTGCGATGTCGCGTGCTTCGAAGACGGCTTCGCGATGTCATCGACCAGCGCAGCAAGCGGTCCGCGTTCGTCGGCATCGTGAGTTGCGGTGCGGTGCAATGCGGCACGCTCGATATCGGTGCGATAAGCATCGAGCAACTGCGCGAGGCGCGCATCGAGCTTGCGGCGCGTCTCGCCGTCGTAAGCCGCCGCGCGTTTGGCGAGCGCATCGATGAGATGAAAGCGCACGGGATTCGCGCGATCGTCGCCGTTCGCGCGCCATGCGTCGAGCATCGCACGTGCCGACGCTGCGTTATTCATGAGCCTTCACCGCGCCATCCGCGGGCCGCGGCACGGCTGAAATCTCGACGCGACGATTTTTCGCGCGCCCGACTTCATCGGCGTTCGAACTCACGGGCTGCTCCGACCCGAACGCCGCAGCGAACACCGACGAAGAAGGCACGCCCGCATCGATCAAAGCGCGTGTCACGGTCAACGCGCGTTTCGCGGAAAGCTCCCAGTTATCCGCGAAGCGCCGGTTGCCTTCGTGCACTTGTTGATCGTCGGCGAAACCGCTGACCATGAGGATCTCCTCATGCGCATGCAGATAGGCGCCGAGCGGCGCGGCCAGGCTCTTCAACACATCGCGGCCCTGCGGCTGCAACTGATCGGAATTGAGCGCGAAGAGCACGCTGCCGCTGATGCCGATGCGCCCGTTCACGAGCGTCACGCGTCCCGATGCGAGCGGCCCCGCGAGCGCCTGTTCCAGCGTCTGGCGGCGCTGCGTTTCTTCCTGGCGATGCTTCACCTCCTCGTCGAGCTTGTTCTCGAGCTGCAATTGCACGCCAATCACGCCGACGAGTATCAGCACGAACGCACCCAGCAGCACGGACATCAAATCGGCGAACGCCGGCCAGATCGGCGCGGCGTGTTCCGCGCCGCCGTCGATTTCCTCGTTCATGCCGCCCGCGCTCCGGCCGCGCGCTGTCCCGCGATGTGCTGCAAGTCCTCGACGATCTGCTTCTGCGACATCATGCTCAGATCGATGACTTCCTTCGCCTGCGCGACGTAATACGCGAGCTGTTCGTCGCTGCGTGCCAGCGATTTGTCGAGTGCGCTTTCGATACGTTCGAGATGCGCGACGAGCTTGTCGTTCGATTCGCCGAAGGACTGCACGGCCGCACCGAACGCGTCCGAGAGGCTCGCCATTTCGACCGCGCTCGTCGCCACTTGCGCGGCCATCGCGCCGAGCTTGCCGGCTTCGGCTTCGACCGTGCCGGTGAACTGTGCGCCGACGCGCTCGAGCAGCGTCGCCGATGTATCGACCAGTGCGTCGATCGCGGCGCGCTGCTCGTTCGATGCGTGATTCACGGCATCGAGCAGTGTTTCGACCGTGGCGAGCAGACGGCTGCGCTCGTCGAGCATCGCGGTGTCGCGGACCATCGAATCGGAAAGCTTCTGGCGCATTTCGGCGACGACTTCCGCTGCGGCCTTCGGTGCTTCCGATGCCGCCTGAACGAGCCGCTCGATCTCCGCGATGGTCGCGCTCGCGTGTGCCTGCGATTGCGCGGACATGTCGTGCGCGGTTTGCGCGAGCGCGTCGCAAATCTCTTTCTGACGATTCGCCGCCACCGCGCTCGTGTCCTGCCATTGCTCCCGCAACGAGGCCGCCATCGTGTCGAGCGCACCGCTCCATGCCGCGAGACGCGCTTCGCCGTGCTGCGCGAGTTCCGCGCGCAAGTCCGCATGCGATCGATCGACCGATTGCACGAGCGATGCCGCGTGCCGCTCGAAGCTGGCCGCTGCAGTCGTCAATGCGTTCTCGTTCTGCGCGGCGGTTTGCTCGCTGGCGCGCGCATGTTGCGCGAGCGCATCGCGCCATGTTTGCGACATGCTGCCCGTCGCGTTTTCCAGGCGCGCTGCAACAGCATCGATCAAACCGGATGAACGCGCTTCGAAGGTCTGTGCGAATTGCGCGAGCGATGCATCCATGCGTGCGACGAGCGCATCGCTCGATTGTGCATGCTTCGCAACCGACGATTCGAGTCCGCCCGACACGCGATCCATGTGCGCAGACACGCCTTCGACGAGATTCGCCGCACGCTGATCGAACGCAAGCGCGAAGCGATCGAGCGATCCGCCCATCTCATCGACGAGCGCCGCGCTCGATTGCGCGTGCTTCGAAAGCGATGCGTTCCAGATCTCCGCGACCTTCACCGACGATGCCTCGAAGCCGCTAGCCAAGCCTTCCAATTGACGCGCGACCGCTTGCTCGACGCTCCCGTGCAGCGAAGTGACTTCGCGCGCGATGCCGTCCATCGTCGCCTGCATGACGGGCTGCAACGCGGCGCTCGCGGCACGCGCGCTATCGGCGACGCTCTGCTTCAGCGACAACTCTACCGATGTAGCCAAACGCCGATACGACGTCTCCGCCTTCGCATGGAACGCATCCTGACTGGCGATCTGGCGTTCGCTCGCCGCGAGGCTCTGCTGCTCGATTGCCATCGTCATCGACTGAAGACGATCGACGAGCTTCGGCATCAATTCGGTCTGAAGCTGCAGCAGCTTGAACGTCTCCTCGCGTTGATGCGCTTGCGTGAAGGCGCGCAGCGTCGTTGCGATTTTCACGTCGAGCTGCTGCGTGACATGCAGGCGTTCACGGCGGCACAGCGCCGACAGCAGGCCGAGCATCGCGGAGGTCGCGACGCCCGCGATCGACGTGCCGAATGCGAAGCCGAGACCCGTGACCGGCGCGGAAAGGGACGCGCGGATGGCCGTCAGATCCGATGCGCTTTGCAACGCCGTGCCGGTGCCGCGCAGCGTCGCGACCATGCCGAGCAGCGTGCCCAGCATGCCGAGCAACACGAGCAGGCCGACGAGATACGGCGCGAGCACCGGACCGGGCAACGCCGCGCGCTCGCCTTCGATGCGCAGGCGCACGGCATGGCGCAAGCTCGGATGCAGGCTGTCGAGCCACACGGCGAGGCTGCGCGGCGCGCTCGCAAGTTGCGTGATGCGCTGTTCGAGCGAGACGGTGATCTGTTGATAGCGGCGTAATTCCGCCGCGCCCGCGAGATAGCATCCGGCGATCACGACCGTCACGGCGAACGCAATCGCGTTCGACGCGATATACGCAATGCCGATGCCCAAAACCGCGGCGAGGCCAATCGAGAAGACAGCGATATTCAAAAGATTTCGGGGCATAGCGAGCCAGTTAGCGGGGGCGAAGAGCCGCGAGCAAGCCTTCGATCGGTTGGAAACGAACATCGAGTTCGGCGAGCAACACGCTTTGCAGATCCTTGCGAAACACGTCGAGCCAGGTGTGGGCCGCGGATGTCTCCAGTGACGCGTGAGCGCTCTTCAGGCGCTCGAAATGCTTGCCGAGCAATGCGGGCACGTTGGCGAGCAGACCGCGCTCGCGCGCGCTCAGCGCCTGTTCCATGACGGCATCGACGACCGCGAGGCGCGCCATGTCCGGCGATCTGGCCGCGAGCATCGATCTCAAACGCGTACGCAGCGCGCCGATGTCGGATTCCATCGCCTGTTGCAGCGACACGTAACGCTGGCGAAACTCCGCATAATCGATGAGCGGCTCGTCCGGCGAAGGCTGCACGGGCGCACGATGCCTGCGGCGCGCAGCCGCTTCGTCGCGCGCGAACGCGCCGGCGAGAGAGGTCCGCACGCGCGCGCACTCTTCTTCCACGTCGCGAGGGGCGGATCGCGCGCCGGACATGGCGGGCGGATCGGTCGCAAGCGCGGTGGACAGCGCGATCGCGTCGGTCCAGCCGAGCCATTGACTCAGACGGTCCGCGAGCGATTGAGCGGGTTCGTGAACTTCGAGATCGGCAAAATGTGCCAGCAGCCGAACGAGCGCCGGGCCGCTGAATGCCGTGCGCTTCATGCCTTGCACAGTATCACCGGGGGCAAAAGGACACTATTTTACCTGCGCAGGCGAAATCGATGCCTCGTTTCTTGTCGAAACGGTGCAACGCGGCTGCGAACGTGGCCTCAGGGCGCCTTCGCAGGCATGAACGCGAACGGCTGTGTGGCGACGAAACTTCCCGCTGTCTCGCCAGAAAAAACCTGCCCCGCATCGATGGTCAGCTTCATCACCGGCGCGCCGGGATTCAGGTTGAGTTTTTTCAGCGAGACCCAGAACGTATCGGGCCGCGTCGCGGAATCGAAGTAATAGATCAGGTTCTGCTGATCCGACACGGTACGCCATATCGTCGACGATAGATTGGGCCGCTCCGGCGTGCTGATGCCGAGTGGCACGCTCACCGAACGCATCACGCTCATCACGCTCGCGACTGCCTGAAACGCATACGACTGCTGCGGCACGCCCGCCATGTAGTTCGGATCGGCCTGCTTCGGGATCGCATCGAGCAGGAAGGATGCGCGCACGAAGCGGTCCGCGGCGCGGTTCGTGCCGGGCAGGAAGCCCACGCCGCCCACGCTCTTCCAATACGTATCGATCGCAAGTTGTTCATCGTAGATCGGCGAGTTGGTCATCACCTTGTACTTCTTGCCCTGATGGATGATCAGCTTGCCGTTGATGTATTCGAAGATGGCAGAATCGCCGCGCGCATCCGACAAGGAGAGATGAATCGTCAGCGGCTTGCCGTTGGGCAGCGGCGGCGCGATGATCTGGAACGGCTCGCGCGACAGCACATACACCGCCTGCCCGACGGTCGCGAAGTTATCGAGCGCGTATTGCGCCCACAGGCTAATCGACATCGGATCGCGCTTCGGATCGGGCTTGCCGTAATCGGTTTCCGCGAGATAAAGCGCATTGGCGACGAGTCCGCGCTCGTTCATGCCGTCGACCGTGCCGATCTCATAGCCCGACACCACCACGCTGCCGTACTTCGATTTCCATTTGATCGAGCGCGGCCCCGCATTGCCATCGCGCTCGATGCCTGCGGGCATCACCCAGAGGTTCGAGCGCATGTCCTCGGACCAGTCCATCGACCGGCCTGTTATCACGAGGCCCTTGTCGCCGACATACAGTGCGCGCGTGCAGGCAAGCGCGAGTGACGTGGAGAGCAATGCAAGCGCGGCGAGGCACGCGATCTTTCGAGTCAGACGGGTCATGGCCGTGTTCCTCATCCGGTTGTGCAGGTTAGCGCTATAAGCCCGCGTGAGCGACAAGTTACTGGACCCGCGCCCTTTCGTCAAAGCATCGCATTGCTGCGCTTTTTGAAATTGCATGCGCCCTGAATCGCAATGTCGATTGCATGAGGCGGTGTTTCGCGTAGATCCACGACACGGCTCAAATAAACATCGAGTTCAGGTATGCGTTCGTATATTGATGGGATCGAAGCGGGCGAAGCGCACGCGAAGTCGCGTGCGCTGAAGACAAGCGGCGTCTATCGAGTTTCAGTGCGTATGACGCTCGGGTTCGAACGGCCTCTTTAGCGCGTGAACAGCGCCGCGCGCGAGAGGCCCCGGGGCCGCGTCATCGTGAAGGAAATCCCGACGCGATCGCCTTGGCGCGTAAGTCGGCGAAGCGGCCGCCCGGCGTCGGCGTCTGCGATGCGCCTTCCGCTGCCTGCGATTTGTCGACGGTGCCGAGGCCCGTTCCGGTCACCGGCGTGGTCGAGCATTGCAGGCCGTACGGCCCTTGCGCCACCGTCAGGGCGGGCGCATCCGTGCGCGGCGCGTCGCTCAGATCGAGTGCATAAGCCATGTTGAACGTGGCCGGATCGCTCGCTCGCGGGCCCAGCGGATCGAGCCCGAAGCGCCACGCGAGCAGTTGATGAATCGAGCTCGGATCGAAGGGATAGCGCGCCACGTTGTTTGCGCGCACGCGCGGCCCGAGCAGCATGCACGGCACGCGAAAACCGAGGCGTCCATCGTTGCCGAGTGCCTGCTCCGCCGACGACACCGGCCTGACCGGCGGCGCGACATGCTCGAAGAAGCCGCCCCACTCGTCATAAACGACGATCATGAGCGTCGTGCTCCAGTTCGGGCTCGTGCGCAGCGCTTCATAGATTTGCGAGAGCAGCGCCTGGCCATTGCGCACATCTGCATGCGGATGATCGTCGTTCGAGGTGCCGTTCGCCTCGCCGCCGAAGCTCGGATCGACCATGCAGAACGACGGCAGATTGCCGCTGGCCGCATCGGTCAGGAAGTCGGCAAAGAGCTTCGAGCGATCGACATAGCGCGTTCCGTAAAGCGCCGTGAACGGCACGTCGTGGAAGTAGTACTTCGACGAGACGTTCTTCGCGTCGAGGCGATCCCAGATCGTCGATAGCGACGAGGTGTCGAGCGTGTCGCTCAGGCGATCGGTCTCGCCGCTATGCAGATAGACCCGGTTCGGAAACGTGTCGGCGAGAATGCCGCTCATGTAGTAGTCGCAGACGGTGTATTGCGTCACCGCCTGGCGATAGAAGTCGAGATCGCTGCCCGTGAAGTAACCGATCGGCAGCAGATCGCCGCGCGTCTTGTTCGTGTCGGGCGTGAGCAGGAAGCCGTTCATCGCGCCGTTCGCGAGATGCGTGCGCCCTGCGTCGTATTCGTGATCCGGGTCCGCGAACTGGCAGCCCTGAAAACCATAGGCCGCGTTGGCCGACAGCGAAAACGTCGGATGCGCCTCGCCGAATGCATCGGTGAACTGCCTGCCCGCCTGCACGCCCTCGACGCCCGGCACCCAGCCGAGCAGGTGGTCGAAGGAGCGGTTCTCCATCGTGACGAGCACGATGTGATCGATGCCCGATGTCGCCGGCGCGGGCAACGCGGGGCGCGGCAGATTTGCGCGATCGGGCGGAATGTCGCCGATGGGACTCTTCGGCGTGACAGTGCCGGAGTCGTCGTCGCTGCCGCCACCGCAGGCGGACAGCATGGCGGTGCTGGCGAGTGCGGCAAGCAGGCGGCGGCGTACTGCGTCGGGTTCGTTCGAGGTTTTCTTGACCATGACGGCGCACCATGTGAGTGTCGTTATCGAACGCCGTTCGTCTGCAAACTCGGTTGCGCTTCGACGCATCGCACGCGAACGGCTTGTGGGTGCCGCGATATAGCATGCGGCGTTCCCGGCGACTTCACTCACACGGCCGCGCCGCTATGGTTTTCCGACGACCGAGTGGCTCGCGCCGTCCGCGACGGGCGCCTCGATCGAATAGGCATCGACGCCATCGATGCAGCCGAGGTTCACGCGCCAGTTGTCGGGATTCGAGCGCGTCTGATGGAACGTGTAAATTCCACAGTGCTTGCAGAAGAAATGTTTTGCGACTTGCGTATTGAACTGATAGAGCGTGAGTTCGCTTTCGCCTGAAAGGATGCGCAGTTTGTCCCTGGGGAACGGCGGCGACATTACCGCGCCGCGCCGCCGGCACAGGCTGCAATTGCAGCGCACGGCCGGCTCGGCCGGCGTCTCGACTTCGAAGACCACCGCACCGCAATGGCACGCGCCTTTCAGGATCGTCGGGTTGATCACGGGTCTGCCTCCTTCGCGGTTTCTTCTCAGGCCGCGTCCTCCACATATTGTGCGAGTCCGCGTCCGAACGACCAGTCCTCACGGCGATTCGGCGCAAGCACGATCAGCACGTCCTCGGGACGCAAGCCCGGCGATCTCGCGAGCTTCGCCGCCAATGTCGTGTAGAACGTCTTCTTCGTCGCCGTGTCGCGCCAGTCGCTCGCGGTGATGTGAATGAACACGAGGTCATCGCTACGCTCGACCCCGAGATACCCGGGATCGTAAATGAAGTCGTCGCGGTCGTGCTCCTGTATCAGCTGGAAGCGGTCGTCGGCCGGCACCTTGAACGCTTCGACGAGCGCCTCGTGGACGCTGTTCGAGATCGCGCGGATATGATCGCGCGGTTTGCCCTTCACGAGCGAGATTCTGACGAGCGGCATGAGGATTCTCCTTCGAAAGCCGGTTGAGCCAGCACCACTCTACGCCGCACTATGAATGCTGAAAATTCAATAGTTCTGCATCGACCGTTCGGGGAAACTGAATCATCGCGCCCGCAAGGCGTCGACGATGTTCATCCTCGAAGCCCGCAACGCCGGCAGGAAGCCGCCGACCAGTCCCATCACGAGCGAGAAGCCGAGCGTCCTCGCGATGACCGAAGGCGTCAGCATGAATCGGAATGAGAGGTCCGCGAAGGTCTGGAAATTCGTGGTCGAGAACGAAGCGAACTGCATCAGCGCCGCGCAGCACAGCCCCGCCACACCGCCGACCAGCCCGAGCAGCAACGCTTCGAGCAGGAACGCGCCGAGCACGTCGAAGCGCTTGAAGCCGAGCGCGCGCAACGTGCCGATCTCCGCGACGCGATTGGCCACCGACGCGTACATCGTGATCATCGCGCCGATCATCGCGGCGATAGAAAAGATAATCGACAGCGTGAAGCCGAGGATATTGATGAACGTCGACAGCGCCTTCGACTGATCGCCGTAGAAGACCTGCTCGCGCTTCGCCTCGTCGGCGAGACGCGGGTCCACGTCGATATCGGCTTTGAAGCGCTCGAACGCATCGCTGCGCGCGAGCCGCACGACCATCGACGAAAAGCTCGTGCGCCGGAACGACTGCATCAACTGATCGACGTCGCCCCAGATTTCCGAATCGAAACCACTGCCGCCCGCATCGAAGTGACCCACGACGGTCCAGTCGCGCTGCGCGAAGCGCAGATGATCGCCGATGCGCGTGCCGCCGAATCCCTTCGCGATGCTGCTCCCGACGATGATCTCCGACGACCCGCGCCTGAACATGCGCCCCGCCGTGAGCTTCACTTGCGGACGCAGTTGCACGCCCATCGGCGAC
Organism: Caballeronia sp. INML1; assembly: GCF_023631085.1. NCBI lineage: Bacteria > Pseudomonadati > Pseudomonadota > Betaproteobacteria > Burkholderiales > Burkholderiaceae > Caballeronia > Caballeronia sp. INML1. The sequence continues at coordinate 148,075 of NZ_JALQDT010000059.1, forward strand.
ACGCCGCGGATCACGACGTTCGCGGGCGTGTTCGAGCCGAGCTTGGTGAGCGAAATCAGCACCACGGTTTCCTTCGATGCGAGCGGCTCGCCGTCGCCGTTCATCGCGACCGATGGATGCATCTGCATCACGTTCGCCTGATTGCGGTCGATCGCGCTCTGGATCTCCGTTTCCGCGCCCTTGCGGATCACGACGACATTGTCCGCTTCACCGGTCGAGACGAGCGTCTTCTTGAGGCCCGCGTCGAGCATCAGCACGGTCGCGAACACGAACACGACGAGCGCGAGACCGCCCGCGGTCAGCATCGTCGTGAGCCGGCGCGCCCAGAGATTGCGTGCGACGTAGGAAACGGGAATGGCCATCGCGCGTCCTCAGCCGATCGCCCGAAGGCCTTCGACAATGCGCACGCGGCTCGCCTGCACCGCCGGCACGATCGCCGCCGCCATCGCCACGGCGAACGCGCACGCGGCCTGCAACAGCATGGTCTCGTGCGACACCATGAAGACCGGAAACACGCCGCCCGTCGCGCGCTTGAAGACTTCGGCCATTGGCGGCGTCGCCAGAATGCCGATGCCGCCGCCGATCGCGCAGATCGCCATCGATTCGCCGAACACGAGCATCGACAGGAAGCCAGGACCGAAGCCGAGCGCCTTCAGCGTCGCGTATTCGGTGATGCGCTCACGCGCGCTCATCGCCATTGCGTTCGCCATCACCGCCATGATGATGAGGATGACCACGTACGACACGACGCGTATCGCCGCAATGATCTGATTGGACATGGCGACGAAGCCGAGTTGGAACGCCTGCTCCGTTTCGGTGAGCGTTTCGGCAAGCGAGTTCTTGAAGACGCTGTCGATGTTGCGCGAGACGGCCGCGGCTTCGTCCGGGTCACGAATGCCGACCACATACACGCCGACCTGATCCACGGTGCGTTTGGTCGTCTTGCGGATCGTCTCGTTCAAATAGTCGTAGTGAAAGATGAGTTGCCGCGTGATCGTCGATTCCTCGCGGCCTTCCATGATGCCGCGCACGACGAAGTCCCATGTTCCCGGATAGATCGTGCCCTTGAGCGGAATGACGTCGCCGACCTTGAAGCCATATTGATCCGCGAGTTGCCGGCCGATGAGCGCGCCCTTGCGATCGCGCTGATAATCGGCGCGTTGCTGATCCGGAACGATGAACTCGGGATAGAGATCGAGATAATTGTCGGACACGGCGAACTGCGCGAAGAAGTTCTTCGGGTCGCGATAGACGCCGCCGAACCAGTTCGAACGTGCCACGAGCGTCACGCCATCGACGCCGCGGATGCGGTTCTCGTATGCGAGCGGCAAGGGAAACACGAGCGAGATCGCATTGCGCGTGACGAGCCGCGCATTCGATGCCGCCGCCGCGCCCGCGTACCACGCGTCCACGACCGTGTGCAGCAGGCCGTAAGCGAGCACGGCGATCGTGAGACCGAGCACCGTCAGCGTGGTGCGCAGCTTGTGCCGCAGCGCGTTGCGCAGGATCAGCTTGAGCACGAACATGATGGTCTAGCGCGCGGTTCCATCGATCAGTTCCCCCTTCTCCAGATGCACGAGCGCCTTCGCCGCGCCCGCGGCGTGAGCATCGTGCGTCACCATGATGATGGTCTTGCCGAGCTTGTCGTTCAGGCGTTGCAGCATCGTGAGGACATCGGCGGCGGAGTTGCGGTCGAGATCGCCGGTCGGTTCGTCGGCGACGATCAGCTTCGGGTCAGTGATCAGCGCCCGCGCAATCGCGACGCGCTGCTGCTGCCCGCCCGAGAGCTCCGATGGATAGTGGCTCATGCGGTCCGCCATGTTGACCATGTCGAGGACCATCGCGACGCGCTCGCGCCGCTCCTGGCGCGTGAGGCGCGTCAGCATCAACGGCAATTCGACGTTCTCGAATGCGGACAGCACCGGCATCAGGTTATAGAACTGAAAGATGAAGCCGACGTTCGCCGCGCGCCAGTCCGCGAGCGCGGCTTCGGGCAGTCGCGTGATATCGAGTCCGCCGACGAGCAGCTCGCCGCTATCGGGCCGGTCGATGCCCGCGATCAGGTTGAGCAGCGTGCTCTTGCCCGAACCCGATGGCCCCATCAGCGCGACGAAATTTCCTTCCGCGATGGATAGCGTGATGTCGGTCAGCACCGGCACCGTCTGCACGCCGCGCCGGTACGACTTGACGACGTGGCTGATCTGAACGAGAGGCGTCGTGCTCACGCTATTTCTTCGCCAGCGTGACTTTCGCGCCGTCCCTGATCTTGTCGCCGGGCGCGAGGACGAGCACATCGCCGGGCTTCACGCCCTGCACGGCCAGCAGATCGCCGATGCGCTCGCCCGTCGTCACGGGCACTTCGCGCGCGGTGTCGCGCTCGACGATGAAGACCACCTTCTTGCCGTCGCGCGTGACGACAGCCGCCGGCTGCACGGCGACGACCGCCTTCTTGTCCTCCGGCGGCACGGGCTTCGACAGGAACGCGACCTTCGCGGACATATCGGGCAGCACGCGCGCGTCGCGCTCGACGAAGCGCACTTTCACGAGCACGGTGGCTTTGGAACGATCGACCGTCGGCACGATGCGCGACACGCGGCCCGCGAAGCGCACGTCGGGCAGCGCGTCGAGCTGGATTTCGCACGGTTGCTCGACGGCGATGCGCGAGATGTTCGACTCGGCGACATCGGCTTCGACTTCGAGCGTTTTCATGTCGGCGATGGTCACGACCGCGCCCTTGCTATCCGACGCCGACGAGAAAGGCGTGATGTTGTCGCCGACATTCGCGTGTTTCTCCAGCACGACGCCGTCGAAAGGCGCGCGGATCACAGTCTGATCGACGGCCACTTGCGCGGCCTGCGCGTTGGCCTGGGCCGAAACGATCGCGGCTTCGTCGCTGTTGATGGACGCTCTCGCCTTGTCGTAGCGGGCGAGCGCGGCGTCGTATTGCGTCGCGGGAATGGCCCCTTGCGGGGCGAGGATCTTGTAACGAGCGAGATCGACTTCCGCGTTCTTCAGCTCGGCGCGCTGAAGCTCCAGATTGGCCCGCGCAACCTTGACCTGTGCCTGTGCCTGCGCGAGCGACGCGGCCACGTCATTGCTCTCGAGCCGCGCGATGATCTGACCTTCCTTCACGGGCGTGCCTTCGAGCACGCCGAGCCATTCGACGCGCCCTTGCCCCTTCGACGCGACCGCCGCCTTGCGCTGCGGCACGACATAGCCCGTAGCGTTCAGCAGCGTATAGCTCTGCGACGGATACACGGATGTGACCGTGGCGGTCTCCACGGCCTGCGGGCCGGCGAGACGAAACGCGACGGCGGCGAGCGCGATCAGGATCGCGACGATGACCGCGTATCGAAGCCAGTTGCGCCGGCGCCGCGGCATCGTCCCGGACGGTCCCCGGTCGATTTTGAGTTTTGCGAGATCGTGTTCAGCCAATTTTTGGACGTGCGCCGCCGGATGGTCCTGCGGATCGGGATGCGGTGGAGGGATGGTCAGTATAGCGCCGAGACTTGCTGCGCTTACGAAGTCTTTACTTGACTATTGACACCCCACAAGCCCTGCGCCGGCTTCGGATCGGGCGCGCCGTTATCCATCGATTTACACACCTCTTCTCTATTCGCAACGGAAGGCGATCACGCCCGCTATTTCGGTTGCAAGCCCGACAAAGCGGTTGTACTCCTCGAACGGCGTCAGACGATCGGCGATGGCATCGGTCGAACCTTCCCGTACGAACACGTCGAGCATGTCCTTCACCGCCTTGTGCGTCGCGAGCATCGGTTCGATGGGGCTCAACGTGTAATCGAAGCCCATTTCGTAGGCGTCTTTCATCGAGACACAAGGACTCTTTCCGGTAAGGGCCTGATTGAAGAGAATCGGCTTGCCGAGCGGCTTCAGACGCCGCGTGAGCTCGCGCATATGCTCGATGCTTTCCGGCGCGTCGATGACGGCCATCGACGATGTGCGCGGCCGTGCGCAAGTCCTCGATACGGCTGTTCGTTCATGAACCGATGAACACACGATCCACGGCGAGTTCATCGTGATGCCGTCCCGCGTGCGCGCCCATGCTCGGAACAGGTGCGCCGCGTGCGGGAATTGACGCTGCGGCTGATTGAACTCGACGAATCGCAAGCGCGGGAACTGCGCGCAATCGTCAACGCGTTGCGGCAAGGCGATGTGTCGTCGGCACAAGCGCTATGCCGCAAGAATCGCGGGCGCAATCTTCAGACCCAAATCGAAGCGTTGCAACGCCTCAGGATTCTTGACGTCTGATCGTGAGCACGATGAGATCCGCATCGAGGCGATCGGCTTCATCGGCGATCAGGCGCCCGATGCGCAAGCCTCCGATCATTGGACGAGCCGTTGCGGGCGTCCGTCGTTCAATTCATGTGATCGGCGCCGACAATTAGCGGAAGGTGAGCGTGCGCATCGAAAGAGGTTACGATGCGATAAATCAAACTGATGGGATGCTCATTCGCCTTTCGCCATGAACGATCGTGAACTGCTCAACCTCGCCTATTTGCGCGCGTTCCGTCTCGTTGCGCAGATGGGCAGCGCCACGCGTGCCGCCGCCGCGCTGTTCCGCGCCCAATCGGCAGTCACGCGTTCCCTGCAGGAACTCGAGGCGGCGGTCGGCGAGACGTTGCTGGAGCGCCGTCCGTCGGGCATGCTGCCGACGCCCGCGGGACGCGCCGTGCTGTTGCGCTGCCAGCGCATCTTCGCGGAACTGGAAGAGCTGGCGCAATGGTGCGCGACGCGTCAATCGCGCCGCCGAACCGCGCCCGGAGGCACGCTTCCCGCCTTTCTGCTCAACACGCGGCGGTTGCAATTGTTCTCCGCGCTAGCGCGCCATCGGCATATGCCGAGCGCGGCGCAGACATTGGGCCTCAGTCAGCCGGCTGTCAGCAGCGCGATCCGCATCATGGAAACGGGCTCGGGCATGCAACTGTTCTATCGCAGCCCGCGCGGACTGCTGCTCACGAGCGAAGGCGAAACCTTCGTGCTGCACGTGCGCCGCGCGCTAAACGAACTGCGCCATATCCCCGATGATCTCGCGGCTTTGCGGGGCACGATTCAGGGCTATGTCACGGTCGGCGCGCTGCCGCTCGGCAGAACGTTGATCCTGCCGGGTGCTATCGCGCGCGTGGCCGCGCAATATCCGGGCGTGCGCGTCGTGACCGACGAGAGCGCTTATGAAACGCTAGTCGCGGGACTGCGCGCGGGCGATATCGACTTCGTGCTGGGTGCACTGCGTCAGAACGATGCGTCGAGCGGTCTCGTGAATGAGCGCATGATGTCGGAAGACATCGTCGTGCTCGCGCGTCGCGGGCATCCGCTCGCGAGTGTGAGCGGTTTGACGCTCAAGGATCTGATTGCCGCGCAATGGATCTTGCCGCGCAGTCAGGCGCCCGCGCGGGGCATGTTCGAGGCGCAGTTCAAACGCGGGAAACTCAAGCCTCCGATGCCGACCGTCGAGACTGCCGATCTCGCTGTCATCCGCGGCCTCTTGATGCATACGGACATGCTCGCGGCCGTGTCGGCACAGCAATTGCACTACGAATGCGAATCAGGCCAGCTTGTCGTGATGGACATTCCCCTGCACAACACGCGGCGGGAAATCGGCCTTACGATGCGCGCGGGCGGCACGCCATCGCCGGCGGCACGGGCGCTGATCGATGCGATCAGATTGACTGTCGATCAACTCGGGCATGAACTGCGCCGAGCATCGCCCAACATCGTTCGAGTGCCTATCTAAATCGTTTATCGCCTTGTCGCATCGTTTCCTGGTGCGATCACCGCAGAGAAAAGGGAGAGGCAATGGACGAACAGCAATGGATTGCAATGGATGCGTATTTGTGCGATCGAGCGCAAACGCAGGATGAAGTGCTAGACGCAGCCCTTACGTCCAGCACGGAAGCGGGATTGCCTGCGATCAACGTCGCGCCGACGAGCACGAACACCACCGCGTTCAGGCTGTATCAAGACGGTCCAGTGAACGTGTTCTACTGCAGCGATCACAACGTGATGCTCGAGCCGGCGCACGATGTGTACGCGCACCTGACGCCATCGACGCCGGGTTGATCGCTTACTCGGAAGTCATGCCTTGTCTGTTCAAACCGGACCATCTGCCGCGCAGCGCGGACATGCCCGTTTGCGATCCGGCAGGCGGCAATTTCCTGCATTCGACATGCATGCCTCGCGAAGCCGCGGCCGCCGTGAACTGATCGATCTCCTCGCGTACGTCCGGGTCGACATAGTCCGCGCGTGATGCATCGAAGATCACCGTCGCGCCATCGGGGATGGTGCGCAGAAGATGCTTCAATGTGACCTTGCCGAGAAACGAAACGTCCTTACGGAACGACACCAGATAATGATCGTCGTGTTGCGTCATCGTAATCGGGCGCTTGAGATTCGCGCGGATCGCAAGCAGAAGACTGCACCCGATGCCGAGCAGGATGCCCATCAGCAAGTCGGTCAGCAACACGCCCGCAATCGTCACGATGAACGGCGCGAAGCGTTCGATGCCCTGTTTCGCGATGGCCGCGAACAACGAAGGCTTGGCGAGCTTCAAACCGGTGAAGATCAGGATGGCCGCGAGGCAGGCAAGCGGAATCAGGTTGATTACGCTCGTCAGCGCGAACACACTCGCGAGCAGCAGCGCGCCATGCACGAACGATGACCAGCGGCTCTGCGCACCCGCATGCACGTTCGCCGAGCTGCGCACGATGACCGAGGTGATCGGCAGTGCGCCAATCGCACCGGCCATCATGTTGCCGATGCCTTGCGCTTTCAGCTCACGATCGGGATGTGCCGCGCGCTTCTTCGGGTCGAGTTGCTCGACGGCTTCGAGGCTCAACAGCGTTTCGAGACTCGCGACGATGGCGAGCGTGAAGGCGAGCCGCCACACATCGGGATTCACGAACTGAGAGAAGTTCGGCAATTCGAGCGCATTCGTGAATGCAGCGAACGATTCGAGCGACGGCAGCGCGACGCGATGTTGCGCGGGCGGTGCGAAGCCCGGCGCGAACAGGTCGAGCAACAAGGTCGCGCCGATGCCGAACGCGACCACCGCGAGCGGCGCGGGCACGGCGCGCACGAGCGCAAAGCGGCGCATTGCGCGCGTTTCCCAGCCTGCGAGCATCGCAAGCGATACGACGGCCACGATGCACGCCGCCGCCGATATCGGTCCGAACGGCGTACCGAGCACGCCGGGTCCGCTCGCGGCCGGGGCGCCTCCATTGGCGAAGCCCGCGGCAAGGGGAATCTGCTTGATGACGAGCAGAAGACCGATCGCGGCGAGCATGCCCTTGATCACCGACGACGGCACATAGGCTGCGAAGCGCCCCGCCTTCAACATGCCGAAGCCGAACTGGATCGCGCCCGAGAGCAGCACGGCAAGCAGGAACGCTGAGAAGCTTCCGAGCCCGGCGATGCCATCGACGACAATCACGATCAGGCCCGCTGCCGGACCGCTCACGCTCAGTTGCGAGCCGCTCAGCAACGCGACGACTAGTCCGCCGATGATGCCCGACAGGAGCCCGGCGAATGGCTCGACACCCGATGCATTGGCGATGCCGAGGCACAGCGGCATCGCGACCAGGAAGACGACAGTGCCCGCGAACATGTCACGCGGGAAAGTGGCGATACGGTTACCAGAGTTCATAGTTTTTCTTCGAACGAGTTGGGGCCTGCGAAAGTCGCGAAAGCGACATCGCATCTTCGGGTGATCGATTCAGGAAAGCGGGCTTAAGCGGCTTGCAACGATGCGACCTGCGCGCGCGCAGCGTGCTGCGTTTCCCCCTCATCGGCGTAGCCGGAAGCGAGAACCTTGATGAGGCCGTCATGAAGGCCGAAGATCCAGCCGTGAACGAGCGGCGGCTCGTCGCGCTCGCAAACGATTGCGTGTTGCCGCAAAAGACGCACTTGTTCGAGCACGTTCAGTTCGGCGAGACGGTTCGCGCGCGCATCGAGTTCGGAGAATGCATCGAGCTCGTGTCGATGCCGTTGCCCCAATGCGCACAGCGGCGCGATCCGGCGATTCACGTGCGGCAAGTCGCTCGATTGCGGTAGAAGCGAGGCGCGTACACCGCCGCATCCGTAATGGCCGCATACGATCACGTGATCGACTTTCAGCACGCGCACCGCATATTCCAGCACGCTCATTGTGTTGTCATCGGAAGGCGAGAAGAGGTTGGCGATATTGCGATGAACGAAGAGATCGCCGGGATTGGCATTCGTCACCGTTTCAGCGGGCACGCGGCTATCCGCGCAGCCGAGCCACAACACCTTCGGGCTTTGTCCCTGCGCGAGACGCGGAAAGAACTGCGCATCGGCATGCGCGGTCTCGCGTGCCCACGCAATGTTTTCCAATAGCATTCGTTTCGGTCGATTCATGCATTTCTCTCCAGAACAAGCGCGTCTAACGATGCCGACGCAAAAGAATCAAAAAGGGGCCACATCTGCATTGCAGTGCAGCGAGTTCCTTACGAATTACTTTCGCAGAAAAAGTTCAGCGGAGATGACGTTATGCACGCAAATGATGCATGCGGCGGTTGGGTTATCTGCGCCATGGAGCGGCGCGGTTGTCTGATAACCTTGAGCCCTCCAGGTTCAGCTATCGCAAACACATGACCGACCCAGCAGCAAGCATCGACACGACGCGTTTCATCGAATTGAACGGCGGCGCTCATCCGGTGCGCATCGAATATCAGTGGTTGAACCCAGAACGCGCGGATACGCCCATCGCGTTGTTCCTGCACGAAGGCCTGGGCTCCGTCTCGTTATGGAAGGGCTGGCCGCAGATGCTTTGCGATCGTCTGAATTGCCGGGGCCTCGTTTATTCGAGGCCAGGTTATGGGCGCTCGACGCCACGCCAGCCCGGCGAGCGATGGCCGGTCGAGTTTCTTCATCTGCAGGCGCACGAGGTACTGCCTGCATTGCTCGATGCACTCGGCATTGGCGCTGAAGAACGCTCGCGCATGTGGCTGATCGGGCATAGCGACGGCGCCACGATCGCCCTGCTTTATGCGGGCGCGTTTCCCGAAGCCCTTGCCGGCCTTGCCGTCATGGCGCCGCATGTGTTCGTGGAACCAATGACGGCTGATGGCATCGAAAAGGCGCGCATAACCTATGAAACGACGTCGTTCAGAGACAAGCTGCAGGCTTATCACGAAGATGTGGATTCAGCCTTTTACGGCTGGAACGATGCGTGGCTGAATCCGGCGTTTCTGCATTGGGACATCACTGAAGAGATATCGTCGATCAGGCGGCCCTTGCTCGCCATTCAAGGCTATGACGACGAATATGCATCGATGCTGCAGCTCGACAAGATCAAGGCGGCTGTCGATCACGCGCAACTCGTCAAGCTGACGCAATGCCGGCATTCGCCACATCGCGATGCGACCGATGAAGTGAACGATGCGATCGCCGCTTTCGTGCGCGCGCACCGAACTTGAATCAGCGCTTGATCTTCAGATAGGCGCGGCTGATCGCGGGCCGCGTATGCACCCACAAGCGCGACGCGAGCCACGAGGCGGGACGGTCGCGCACTTCCAGCCGTTTGATCGTACGTTCCGCATCGCTGAATGCGTTGCGATCCAGCGGGTTTGCTCCGACATTCGTTCCGGTGTGGCACGTATAGAAGTGCCTGAAGCCCGCGCTCAGCGCCACTTCGCGGTAGTCGTCATCGTAATAGCCCTGCGGCCAGCAGAGATGATCCGACACTTCGCCGAGACGCGCGCGCAACGCGGCACGTGCAGCGCTCAGATCGTTTTGAAGGCGCTCGCGTTTCTCGTCGGGCGATGTCGTAACCCGATCCCAGCGCACATGCGTATGCGTGTGGCTATGAAACTCGAACGTGCCCGCTCCTAGCATCGCTTCGATTTCGGACCAGCGCAAAATCACATCGTCGATGTTTCCGCTCTCGATTGCGCGTTCACCTGCGTGATGATCGAGCAAGCGCGGCAAGGCCGCGGCAGCATTCGATGCATTCGGACGCACGCCGCCTTCGCCGGGCCAACTGCTCACGAGAAAGCATAGTGCTGTGAAGCCGTGGCGTTTCAATACCGGATGCGCATGCACCCAGTTGTCGAGATAGCCATCGTCGAAGGTGATGACAATGGATTTCGCAGGCACGTCGTCGCCATTCAGGAAAGCGGCGAGTTGCGCCGAGCCGATTGTGCGATAACCCGCGCTCGCAAGGTAGTCCATTTGCGCGGCGAAGTTTTCGGGCGCCACGGTGATCATGCCGGGCGACGTGCTGACGTGGTGGTACATCAGCACGGGAACCGCCCGTGCCTGCTTTGCGCTCATCTGCGATGGCCTCGCTCGTGCAATGCGCGTCGATAGAAGTGCGCTGTTTCGTCCGCCATGTGGCCCACCGTGAAGCCGTGTTCGGTGATGCGCGCACCCTCGTCCCTGAGGCGCTGGCGTAAGGCGGGATCGTCGATCATGCGTGCGATCGCACCGCGCAATGCAACCGGATCATGCGGCGGCACCAGCAGTCCATTCACGTTGTCTTCGATGAGTTCGGGCACGCCGTCTACATGTGTGCCGATGACGGGCAAGCCCGCCGCCATCGCCTCGATGAAAGCCTGGCCGAGCGCTTCCTGATGCGTGGGCAGCACGAAGAGATCGGAACCGCGAAAGATGTTCGGTATGTCCGTGCGAAAGCCCAGCAGGTGAATACGATTTGCGAGACCGAGGCTATCGACGATGCTCTTGATGCTGTCGAAGAGTGGACCATCGCCCGCCATTACGACATGCAGGTTCGGACGCGTGTCGATCAGCGGGCGTACCGCGGCGATCAGGTCTTCATGTCCTTTCTTGTCGCGCATGATCGCCACCATGCATGCGACAAACGCGTCCGGTGCGAGACCGAGCTCCTCACGCAAGGTCGAATGTGCGACGGCCTGCGGCTTCACGATGCCGTCGTAGATCGTCTGGACGCGCTTCTCCGCCACACCCGCTGAAATCAGATAGCGGCGCACGTAATGGCTCACCGCGATGACACGATGCGGGATCCAGTTATAAGTCGCGAGCGAGGATATGGGCAGTGCGAGATGCCGCGTGCGCACGATGAGCGGCGTGCCTGCCAGCCTCCCGGCCGTGCCGGCGACGAGACTGTCGTGACCGCTATGCGTGTTGAGCACGTCGAATGCACGGCGGCGCAAGAGCGCCTTGATACGCAGCATCGATTGCATGTCGCCGCCGCTGCGCATGCGTGCGTGATGAACCGCGAACCCGAGTTCAGCGCAGTGCTGCCCGAGACGCGCATCGCCCGGGCAAATCAGTTCGACGGTATGACCGCTTTCCCGTAACGCGACCATTTCCTTCAAAGTGCGAATCTCCTGACCGCCCCATCCCTTTGAGGACTCGCTATGTAAGATCTTCAAATGCTGGTCTCCACAACCCTCGGCTGCCAAGCCGGAATATTTGGTAATAATTGGAATAGCTTTCTGCTTTCGGTAATTCGTAAAGAAAAAGCAAGGGAATTTAAACAAGCCTCGAACGAGGCTTGTCGTAAAGAGATGCATGGCTTGCAAGCCAGATGTAAGCGCGGCGCTGACAGCGCTCTACATGACCAATCGATGCCCCGCCTCAAGGTCGATTGGCATGGCTCGACATGGCGACCTGATGACCTGATGAGCTAACGGATGAGGCAGGCACCTGGTTGACGCGTACCTGGCAGTTCTGTCAGCTTGGGATCCCTGATCTTAGCGTGACTTTGCGGGAAATGACACTTATCCGTTTGCGCTTCGGGCACTTAAGGAAGCCATAAGAAATGCGTTGCGAGGCGCAAACGTTTGTCGGTCTTTCGGGGGAGGATGTTGCTATGGACAGCCTTTCGACAGAGGCAAATTCGGGTACGCGCCATCACCTGTTTGGTCAACGACCGCGTACTGCGGTCGCTGCCTCATGCGCTGAATCTGTTCGTCAGTTGCTTTGAGCGGAGCACGCAACTTATACCGATTGATGACGTTGGCGGATGGGATTTTGCAAGTGAAGTCCCCGCCTGAGAACCAACGACCGCAATCAAGCCCCGTCCTGCGCCTTAGACGACGCTTCCTGCGCCCGCCGCAGCCTTTCGCGGCTGTTCGAAAGATGCATGCGCATGGCCGCGCGCGCTGCCTCGGGATCGCGTCGCTCGATCGCATCGTAGATATCTTCGTGCTCGCGATTCACGCGATCCAGATAGCCGGCGGGATCGTTGTGTGCGAGCGCGGCTGAATTGACACGCGTGCGCGGGATGATGGTGTTGCCGAGCTGGCTCAGGATGCTGTGAAAGTAGCGGTTACCCGTAGCTTTCGCGAGTTCGAGATGAAATGCGACGTCGGCGGCGACCGCGTTGCCCTCGCCGGCTTCGATGAGCCGTTCGAATTCGTCGAGCGCGCGACGCATATGCGCGAGGTTTTCATCGGTGCGGCGCACGGCGGCGAGACCGGCCGCCTCCGCTTCGAGACTGATGCGGAGCTCGAGAATCGCCATCACGTCGCGCACCGTGAGGTCGCCCGCGGCCTCGATCTGAAAACGGTCCTGATCGCCCGCTTCGAGTACGAATGTGCCGATGCCATGCCGCGTCTGCACGAGGCGCGCCGCCTGCAGCCGCGAGATGGACTCGCGAACCACCGTGCGGCTCACGCCGAGCTGCGCCATGATCTCCGATTCCGTCGGCAGCTTGTCGCCAGGTCGGAGCGCGCCGCTGCGAATCCGCTCTGACAACTCGGCGACGACTTCCTCGGTGAGATTGCGGGAGCGGCGAAGCGCGCCGGACGCGAGGGCTTGGGACATTGAAAGACCGATCTTTGTATGCTCGATTGGCCATTATAGGGCGCACCATAGCTTGTACGATGACTATTGACTGCAGTCGGTACTGTCCGCCTTCGCCTCGTGCACATTTAGACGCAATACTCGCTTTAATAGCGCCCAGTGCCATGTCGAACGGCGCGTGCCGGCAGCCGCTAATCGCCATGATGGAAAACCCCATCAAAATCATGCGATTAGGGACAAAACAAAGCGTTGATAAACCGATTGTTGCGGCGTAAAGTTCAAGTACCGCATGAAGTGCAATCGTGCCAGCCCGGTGGCAGCAAACGCACGCCGGGCGGCGTCGTTCATAAAAGAAGGCTCGCGAATCGATTGCCGCATCCGTTGGATTCGCCATCATCTTGCGCAGTCGCGAGCCCGATCACAGCGGTTCACCGGCTCGTCGCCGCGCGTGTCTATGCGATACGCCACGCGCTTTGCGCCTCTCGCGCGTCTCGCTCATCGATCAGGCGAAAAGCCGGTGCCCGCCCTTATTCACATCCGCGAATTTCGCAGCGATACTGAGGCGCGGCATCGAGTTTGGCAGGCAAGGAGACGAGCAAATGATGCGTGAAGTAATCGGAGCGTTCCATGGCTCCCGTAAGCTGGATGAAGCGCTTGAAGATTTGCGCGCGGAGGGCATCGCGGCCGATCGCGTCCGCGTGGCGAGCATGAGCGGCTTCGCCGATTTCCACACATCGCAGATACAGAGCAACAACGCGCAGACGCAATGGATCGCGGCCGAATACGCGGGCCACGGCGAACATCTGGGTGTGGTCGATACGCACGACTACCCGTACGGGCTGGACGCTTCGAACGACGACATCCTCCCTTCGTTCGGCGCTGACGGCGGCGATGCGGACCTGGCGTGCGGCGTCACGCGCGTAATCGTGAGCATTCGCGACGAAGCGGAGATGCGCGCGGTGTGCGACATCTTCTCTCGCCTCGGCACCGACGACATCGACGTGGAAGGCGCCGCGGCCTGACCCGCACCGTCCGCGGCTCACATCGTCGCATTACTGCGTCGTCGTCGCGGGCTTCGCCTTCTTCTTGTGCTTGAAGTGAGAGCCGCCCTGGTGCGCGCTGCCGGGTGTGGACGTGTTGTCACCGCCGACGGTCGGCCCGGCCGTTGCCGCGCCATGTGCGTTGCCGCCGCCCGAGCCGCCATTGCCGTTACCACCGCCGGACTGCGCCATTGCGGCGCCCGTCACGCCCATCGTCGCGCCCGCCAGCAGCGCGACCAGAAACCTCAATCCAGCTTTTCTCATTTCTTCCTCTTCGATCAGGTTGTTTGCCGGTCGGCGTGCACTTCGCATGCAAGATGCGTTACGCAAAATGCCGTTTGGTATCTGGCATGCTGCGTGCTCGCTCTATTAATTCCGTCGTCGCGTTCAGCAGGAAACCGTACCTATTCATGGATGTCCGCAAATCCACCCGCAAGTCGGCCGATCGCGACGATGCCGCGACTGCATCGAGAGCAGGTTTCGTGCGCGTTCGTGGCGCACGCGAGCACAACCTGAAAAACGTCGATGTGGACGTGCCGCGCGATGCGCTCGTCGTCTTCACCGGCGTGTCCGGTTCCGGCAAATCGTCCCTGGCTTTCGGCACGCTTTACGCCGAGGCGCAGCGGCGCTATTTCGAATCGGTGGCGCCGTATGCGCGGCGGCTCATCGAACAGGTTGGCGTGCCGCAGGTGGACTCGATCGAAGGCTTGCCGCCCGCGGTCGCGCTGCAGCAGCAGCGCGGGGCACCGAACGCCCGATCATCGGTGGGAAGTGTGACGACGCTGTCGAGCCTCGTGCGAATGCTGTATTCGCGCACCGGCAGCTATCCGCCCAAACAGCCGATGCTCTACGCGGAAGACTTCTCGCCGAACACGGTCCAGGGCGCGTGCCCCGTTTGTCACGGCCTTGGGCGCGTCTACGAAGTCACGGAAAAGTCGATGGTGCCCGACGACTCGCTCACGATCCGCGAGCGCGCCGTCGCAGCCTGGCCGCCCGCGTGGCACGGCCAGAATCTGCGGGACATTCTCGTCACGCTCGGCTACGACGTCGATACACCGTGGCGCGACTTGCCGAAGAGCGACCGCGACTGGATTCTCTTCACAGAAGAGCAGCCGACCGTCCCGGTGTATGCCGGCCTCACGCCGAAAGAAACGCAAGCCGCATTGAAGCGCGGCGCCGAGCCGAGCTATCAGGGCACCTTCACCGGCGCGCGCCGCTACGTGCTGCATACCTTCGCGCATACGCAAAGCGCGCTCATGAAAAAGCGCGTGTCGCGCTTCATGATCGGCAGCGATTGCCACGCATGCCACGGGAAGCGGCTCAAGAAGGAAGCGCTGTCCGTGACGTTCGCGGGGCTCGACATCGCCGAGTTCGCGCGTCTTCCAATGAGCCGTCTCGCCGATCTGCTTGCGCCCATCGCACGCGGAGAGTGGCCTTCTCACGACGAAGCGCCGGGTCTCGCGCTCGCAAAAAAAGACCGCATCGCGGCAACGGCCAAGCGCGTGGCCGCCGGCGGGTCGGCACACAAGGCCGCGACCGACGTGCGCCGCACGGCCAATCTCTCCGACGAGAAGCACGCCGCCGCCGAACGCATCGCGGCCGACTTGCTGGAGCGGCTCGCCACGCTGATCGATCTCGGGCTGGGCTACCTGTCGCTCGATCGCGCGACGCCGACGCTTTCCTCCGGCGAGCTGCAACGCCTGCGGCTCGCGACACAACTCGCATCGCAACTCTTCGGCGTCGTGTACGTGCTCGACGAGCCGTCCGCGGGCCTGCATCCCGCCGACAACGAAGCGCTCTTCGCCGCGTTGCAGCGTCTCAAGGCCGCGGGCAATTCGCTCTTCGTCATCGAGCACGATCTGAATACGATGCGGCGCGCGGACTGGCTCGTCGATGTCGGTCCGGCTGCGGGCGAACAAGGCGGACATGTGCTCTATAGCGGACCGCCGGAAGGCCTTGCATCGATCGAGGCATCGCAGACGCGCAAGCATCTCTTCGCGCCGGAACAGACCATCGAACGCATTGCGCGCGAGCCGCGCGGATGGCTGCGGCTCGAGGGCGTCACGCGCAATAACCTGCATGGCATCGACGCCGCGTTCCCGCTCGGCGCCTTCACGACCGTCACCGGTATTTCAGGTTCCGGCAAGTCGAGCCTCGTGAGTCAGGCGCTGCCGGAGCTCATCGCTCAGCGGCTCGGACGCGCACTCGACGACGCGGACGAAGACGAACAGGATCCGCTCTTCGCGCCAGCAGACGCATCGGCTGGCGGACGCATCGCCGAAGGTATGGAGACGATCCGCCGCCTCGTGCGCGTCGATCAGAAACCGATCGGCCGCACGCCGCGCTCGAACCTCGCGACTTACACGGGCCTCTTCGACTACGTGCGCAAGCTGTTCGCGGATACGCCCGCCGCGCGCAAGCGCCGCTATGGCGCGGGGCGCTTCTCGTTCAACGTCGCGCAGGGACGCTGCCCGACATGCGAAGGCGAAGGCTTCGTCAGCGTCGAACTGCTATTTTTGCCGAGCGTCTACACCTCTTGCGCCACGTGCCACGGCTCGCGTTACAACCCGCAGACGCTGGAGATCACTTGGCGCGACAAGAACATCGCGGACGTGCTCGGCATGACTGTCGATACCGCATGCGAGTTCTTCGCCGATGAACCGAACGTAATGCGCGCACTCGCCGTGCTGCGCGACATCGGCCTCGGTTATCTGCGGCTCGGGCAACCCGCGACGGAGCTTTCGGGCGGCGAAGCGCAGCGCATCAAGCTCGCGACCGAATTGCAGCGCGCGCATCGCGGCGACACGCTCTATATCCTCGATGAACCGACGACAGGCCTGCACCCCACCGATGTCGACCGGCTGATGGCGCAACTGCAAGGACTCGTCGATGCGGGCAACACGGTCGTCGTCGTGGAGCACGACATGCGCGTTGCCGCGCTCTCCGACTGGGTCATCGATATCGGTCCCGGCGCAGGCGAAGATGGCGGCCGCGTCGTCGTGACAGGCACGCCGCAACGCATCGCGAAGCATGCCGCGAGCCGCACGGCGCCTTATCTGGCGGAGGCGCTGGGCTCAGGACAGCGCACGCCCTGAAGGCACGCCTTTGCGATACGCCTCGTCGAACGCGGCTTCGAGTCCGGCGTGCGCCCCGCGCAAACCATCGACGACGCGCCTTGCCCACTCGAAGTATTCCCGCTTTCTTTCCTCGCCCCAGTTCGACGGCGGCATGGCGATAATGTCGCGCAAATTGCAGATCTTGTCCGCGAGCTTCACGAGTTGCGCGCCATGACTGATATGCGCCGCGTGTTCGATCTGCAGGCGCTTTCTTTCGGCCTTCGGCAAGGACTTGTCGTCCGTCACTTCAGCGACGATGTCCGCGACTCCCGCGCCGAACCATCGCACGAGCTCGTCGTGCGACGTGGCCGTATCCTCGATCGTGTCGTGCAAAACGGCCGCAAGCAGCACGCGCTCGTCGTCTATGCCGCCTTCGTTGGCGAGCACGTTCGCAAGCGCGATCGGATGATTGATATACGGCGACGCCTCCGCGTCCTTGCGGCGCTGATTGCGATGTTTGTCCGCGGCGAACGCGATGGCCCGGATCAGTTGATTCACTGGATGGTCTCCCTGCGGCGAATAACGAAAGTATATTCGCCGCGCAAGCGCCGCCGGTCTCAATACAGGCCGAGCCATCGCCACACATAAAAACGTGCGATGCCGACCAGCTCATGCAATGCGCTGTTCGAATCGAACCATCCTCGGCGATGTGGCAGCCACCATGTCAACGAAGGACGGATGTAGGCAACCGCGGGCTGCGGATGCAGTTCGAACGCATCGAACGCGAGCATTGCACGACGCATATGCAGCGACGACGTGATCAGCACCGACGTGTCGTATTGCCGCGAACGCAATATTTTTTCGGTGTTGCGCGCGTTCTCGTATGTGTCGAGGCTCTCGTCTTCGAGGATCAGATCCTTGCGCGCTACGCCAGCGTCGAGAAGCAGGCTGCCGTACAACTGCGCTTCGCTTTGCTCGTGATGCTGCGGATTGCCTCCGCTCACGATCACGAAGCACGCCTTTTCCATCTCGATGCAGCGCTTGTAGAGCGAAGCCGCGAGATCGATGCGCGTCATCGCATCGCCCTTGGGCACCAGACGTCCATGGCGATCGTACGACGTCCCGCCACCGAGCACGACGATCGCCATGCGTGAGCCGAAGCTCGGGTCCTTCATCGAGGCATACGTGTCGTTCGCAAGACGCACGAGCGGCCCGGGCAGACAACTGCCGAGCAACCAGAAGGCCGCGCCCGCCGCGAGCAGGATCGTGCCGCGCCGTTTCTTCCAAACGACGAACAGCGCAATGAATATCAATAGCAAAGAGACCAGTATCAATTAGCTTACCCCGATGGTTGTTTTTCAAAAGCCTTTCGAGTGCGGATACTTTTTACAAGGACTTATGGAAACAGGTGCAGGAGTTACCTACCCCCTCGCAGCAATGGCGTCAGTTTGAATGATCGCAACGGATCGAGACATGCTCGATATCGCACATAACAACGATCTGTCATCGAGGCCGACCGTGCGGCATCGCACGGACGCACTGGCCCGCAAATTCGTTAAATACGATCAAACAAAATTCACAAGAAGACAGCGCGTGCGAGGACGCTCGTGGAATGGTCTTCACGAGACAACACAACACCGCTGCCGATTCGCCCCGGAGCTAGCGACACCCGATAACAACTCATCGTCGCGATCCGGTATTACTGCACCGCTGGCCGGGTACAAGGGAAAACACAGACAATGAAAACTGAATTGCGCCGCATCCTCGCCGAGTCCGCTCGTCTCGACGTGCCCATCGACACGCTTGCCGACGGCGACGATCTCTACGCCGCCGGTCTCTCCTCGCTCGCCACGGTTCACGTGATGCTTGCGATCGAAGACGAATTCGGCATCGAGATTCCCGATCACATGCTCACGCGCCGGCTCTTTTCGAGCGTCGATTCGCTCGCATCGGCCGTCAACGAACTGCGCCGTTCGCAGGCGGCAGCATGAACGCGCCCGCTCAAGAGCTTGAAATGGCCGAGCTCGCGCAGAGTGCGACAGCGCGCTGCGAAAGCGAGTTGATCGAGGCCGCGAAGCGGGTGGCCGCCGTCGCGGCAAAGCACGCCGATGCGGTCGATCGCGAAGCGCGCTTTCCCGCCGAAGCGGTCGCGGCGATGCGCGAGGAGCGCCTCTTCTCCGCGATGATCCCGACGATGCATGGCGGCGACGGCCTGTCGCTCACCGGCGTCGCGCGCTTGTGCGAGGCCCTGGCGCAAGGCTGCGCATCCTCCGCGATGATCTACGCGATGCATCAGAGTCAGGTCGTATGCATCGTCGATCATGGCGCAAACGTGCCCTGGCAGCGCGACTTCCTTGCGCGCATGGTCAACGAGCAGTTGCTGCTCGCATCGGCGACCTCGGAAGAGAACATCGGCGGCAACATGCGTACGAGCGCATGCGCGGTCGATCTCGTCGACAATGCGTTTCGCATCGAGAAGCTCGCACCGACGATCTCTTACGGCAAGTATGCCGATTGCATTCTGGTGACGGCCCGCCGCCATCCCGATGCGCCGCCCTCCGACCAGGTGCTGATCGTGGCGCCGCGCGATACGTTCACGCTCGAGCAGCGCGGCACGTGGGACACGCTCGGCATGCGCGGAACCTGCAGCGAAGGACATCGTCTCGTCGCGAGCGGCTTCGCGGAACAGATCCTGCCTGCGCCGTTCTCGCGAATCGCCGACGAAAGCATGCTGCCCGTATCGCACACCTTGTGGTCGTCGGTATGGTGCGGCATCGCAAGCGACGCGGCGAATCGCGCACATCAGTTCTTCCGCAATCAGGCTCGCGGCAAGCCCGCATTGCCGCCTTCGGCCGCGCGGCTTTCACAAGTGCTCACGCTCATCAAGATGATGCAGGCGCGTCTGCGCGAATCGCTCGCCAATGTCGAAGCGGCTCAGGCCGATCGCACCGCGCGCAAGGCGAGCCAGAGCAATGACGACGACGCGCCGCTCACGGCGTCGATCGGCATCAATGCGGACCTGAACATGCTCAAGCTGGCGATTTCGCAATCGGCTGTGCATGTCGTGCAGGAAACACTGATGATCTGCGGCATGGCGGGCTACAAGAACGACACGCCGTTCAGCGTGGGGCGCCATCTGCGCGATCTGCATTCGGCGCCGCTCATGATCAGCAACGATCGCATCGAATTGAACACGGCGAATCTGCTGCTTGCGCAGCGCGCCGCAACGGGGACCCTTTGACGATATGAACATGCCGACGGAACAGGCCGCCATGATGCAGGCCGAAGCACAAGCACAATCACAAGAGACTCAGGCACCGTACGACAAATCGGACTTGACCTTGCGCGATCGCCTGATCGAAGCGGGCATTCTGCTCGATACGGGCGAAGATGGTCTTTACGGCCGCAGCGAAGTATTCGAGGACGTCGTCGAGCGCCTCAATCAGGCGATCACGATGCTCGGCGCGGATCAGCACGCGGAAGTGCTGCGTTTTCCGCCCGCGATGCGCCGCCGCGATTTCGAGGACAGCGAGTATCTGAAGAGCTTCCCGAATCTCGCGGGCACGATTCACTCGTTCCAGGGCAACGACCGCGGGCATCATCGCCTGCTCGAAGCGCTCGACAAGATCGTGCATATCGGCGAGGAAGAAGAACGCTCCGATGAATGGATGGATCAGCAGAAGCCCACGCGCCTCGTGCTCACGCCGGCCGCATGCTATCCGATCTATCCGCTCGTCGCGAAGCGCGGCAAGCTCGCTGAAGACGGCGCGACCTTCGATGCGTTCTCGTACTGCTTCCGTCACGAGCCGTCCATCGATCCCGGCCGCATGCAGATGTTCCGCATGCGCGAGTACATTCGCGTCGGCAGCCCCGAACAGGTGATGGCATTCCGTCAGAAGTGGATCGAGCGCGGTTCGCTGCTCGTGAATCTGCTCGCACTGCCGTTCGAAATCGACCTCGCCAACGACCCGTTCTTCGGGCGCGGCGGCATGATCGTCGCGGATAGCCAGCGCGCGCAGCAACTGAAGTTCGAATTGCTCGTGCCCGTCGCGACACCCGACCGCCCGACCGCGTGCCTGTCGTTCAACTATCACCAGGACCATTTCGGCGAGCTCTGGCACATCAGCCAGGCGGACGATCAGGTCGCGCATACCGCATGCGTCGGTTTCGGCATGGAGCGCACGACGCTCGCGCTCTTCCGTCACCACGGACTCGATGTCAAGGCGTGGCCCGAGAAAGTGCGTCAACTGCTGTGGGGCGACAAGGGGCCGCTCATCGAAGGAGGCCTCGCGAATCTGGGAAGCCAGACATGAACGCACGCTCGCCGGCAGAAGCCGTGATCGACACGTCCACGTCCGCGAACGGCGAGTACCGTCAACACGCGCTGCATCGTGAAGAGCGCGTATGGCTGGAGACGAACTGTTATGTCGACTTGTGGATCGAGCTGCTGCATCACTACGGCTGCGATCCGCATGCGGCGCTCAGCTTCACGGTGACGCAGGCGTTCGAGGGCGATCAGTTCACGTTCCCGAAGTTCTCGCTCGACGATATCTCGCGGCTCTACGGCCTGCAGGCCCAGGAGCTCGCGATCTACGACACGCTGGAAGCGCACGTGCGCGAGCAGACGCGGCGCGGGCACATGGTCGTGGTGGAGATGGACTCGTACTATCTGCCCGATACGCGCGCGACCGCGTATCGGCAGACGCATACGAAGACGACTATCGCCATCGATGCAATCGACACCGACGCGAAGCGCATCACGTACTTCCATAACGCGGGTTATTTCGCGTTGTCGGGCGAGGACTACGATGGCGTGTTCCGGCTCATGCCCGGCCTCGCAAGCGATGTGCACGCGCTCTTTCCGTACGTCGAGTTCGTGAAGCGCGCGCGTGCGCCGCTCGAAGGCGATGCGATGGTGCAACGCTCGGTCGAGCTGCTCGCCTTGCGGCTCGCGGATCGTCCCGCGACGAATCCGGTCGCGCAATGGCGTGCCGCATTCCCCGAGCACTTGCGCGCGTTGCTCGAACGTGATCCCGCGTACTATCACCTCTACACGTTCAACGTGATGCGTCAGCTCGGCTCGAACTTCGAGTTGCTGTCGAAGTATCTCGGCTGGCTGAACCGGCACGGCGTGAAAGTGTCGTGCGACATCCAGACGAGCGCGCAGGCGATTGCCAGCGAAGCGATGGTCATGCAGTTCCGTCTCGCGCGCGCCCGCATGCGCTCGCGCATCGACCCTTGCGAAGATTGCCTCGATTCGATGCAGGCTTCGTACGACAAGGTCATCGAGCCGCTCGCCGCGCGCTTTCTCTGAACGCCAAAGCCGCGCACATCGCGCGGCTTTGGCGTCGTTCTCCGAATCCCGTCAACGAGGTAGGCACATGCACGTCCTGTCCGCGCACGCGCCGCGGCGTCTCTCCGAAGGCTGGCAATGCGTGAGCACGCCTGCGGGTGCGTGCGCGACGCCCGCATCGCTCGATGCGCTCACCACGCAGTGGATCGAAGCGCCCGTACCTGGCACGATCGCGTCCGCCCTGCGCGCGAGCGGCGCCAGCGATGAAGCGCTTGCGCAGCCGTTCGCGTATTCGGATCACTGGTATCGCGTGACCTTGCGCGGGCACGGCAAGCGGCGCCTGCGCTTCAACGGGCTTGCGACCTTCGCCGAGATATGGCTCGATGGTCGCAAGCTGCTCGAATCGGATTCGATGTTCGTCGCGCATGATCTCGATGTCGATCTCGATGGCGAGCACACGCTTCATCTGTGCTTTCGCTCGATCGCGCCCGCGCTGGCCGCAAAACGAGGACGCGCGCGCTGGCGTCCGAAGCTCGCGCAACCCGCCACGTTGCGCAATGTGCGCACGACGCTCTTCGGGCATATGTCCGGCTGGTGCCCGGCCATTCAACCGGCGGGACCGTGGCGGGCGATCGAACTGATCGGCGAGTCGCGTGCGTGCATAGACAACGTGGACATGCGCACGCGTGTCGATGAAAGCACTGGCATTCTCGATGTCACGGTGCGCTACTTTCATGCGCAGGAACAAGCACCGGTTCATATCGAATGCGGCGAAGCGCAAGCCATGATGCAATGGCAGGACCCGTACACGGTCACGGGCCGCGTGCGCGTGCCGGACGTGCGCTTGTGGTATCCGCATACGCACGGCGAGCCGGCGCGCTATGCCGTGAAGCTCGGCGAAATCGAGCTCGGCGAAGTCGGCTTTCGCACCATCGAAGTCGATCGCGGCGTGGACGACAAGGGCTTTCAGCTCGTCGTGAACGGCGTGCCCGTGTTCGCGCGCGGTGCGTGCTGGACATCGGCGGATATCGTCGCGCTCGATGCGTCGCGCGAGAAGCTGGATCACATCTTCGGGTTGATGCGCGACGCGGGACTCAACATCGTTCGCGTGAGCGGCATCACGCTCTACGAATCCGACACGTTCTACGAACTCGCCGACAAGCACGGCGTGCTCGTGTGGCAGGACTTCGCGTTCGCGAACTTCGACTATCCCGACGACGAAGCCTTTCGCGCCAGCGTGCAACGCGAAGCCGAACAGTTCTTGACCCGCACGCGCCGCTTCGCTTCGCTCGCGGTGTTGTGCGGGGGAAGCGAAGTGCATCAGCAGGCGGCGATGCTCGGCCTTCCGTTCGAGGCGTATCAGCAACGCCTCTTCAATGAGCTCTTGCCGAATGCAGTTGCGATGCAACGGCCCGATGTTGCGTATGTCGTGAACTCGCCGAGCGCTGCGCCCGGCGATACCGTGTCGATGCCGTTCGGCACGCACGGCGGCATCACGCATTACTACGGCGTGCCCGCGTATCAGCGTTCTTTCGATGACGTGCGCCGCTCGCAGGTGCGTTTCGCGTCGGAATGCCTCGCGTTCGCCAACGTGCCCGACGATGTCGCGCTGCGCGCCATGCCGAACCCGCGCGCCCATGAGCCGCGCTGGAAAACAGGCGTGCCGCGCGACCCCGGCTCGGCATGGGACTTCGACGACGTGCGCGAGTACTATATGCAAACGCTTTATCGCATGGACGTGCCGCGTTTGCGCTATGAAAACCCCGAGCGCTATCTGGAGCTATCGCGCGCCGTCGTCGCCGATGTGATCGGTGCGGTGTTCTCGGAGTGGCGTCGCGAAGGATCGACCTGTGCGGGCGGCATCGTATGGAATCTGCTCGACGTGCGCCCGGGTGCGGGCTGGGGCGTCATCGACGTGCTCGGTGCGCCGAAGAGTGCGTTGCACGGACTCGCGCGCGTGCTGCGACCGGTGCAGGCGCTGATTATCGATGAAGGACTCGACGGCCTCGACGTGCATCTCGTCAACGAGACCGCGCGCGAGATTCGTGCGCGCGTCGAACTGACTTGCCTGCGTGAAGGCGCGGTCAAGGTCGCGGGCGGTTCATGCGATGTCGTGTTGCAGGCGCGCAGCGTGCAGCGCGTGTCGTCGAATGCGCTGATCGGTGCGTTCTTCGACATCACATATGCATACCGCTTCGGCCCGCGTGCACACGACGCAACGCATGTCGTCTTGCGTGATGCCGATACGGGCGATGTGATGTCGGAAGCGTTCCATTTCCCCGATCCGTCGATTGGCGAGCGCCGCGATATCGGCTTGAATGCGACTGTCGAAAAAGACGACGAGGGCTTTTGTCTCGTCGTCGAAACGGCGCAGCTTGCGCGCTGGGTGCACGTGGTCGATCCGAACTACTTCGCGCGCATCGACTGGTTCCACCTCGCGCCAGGCAGCACGCGGCGCGTTCCGCTCATTGCGCGGCACGCGAACGTGAGCGCCGCGCCCGAGGGCGATGTATGCGCGATCAATGCGATACGGAGCGCCGCCTATCGCGCCGTCTATCGCGCCGTCTAACGCCCGAATGCGTCCGTTTCAACGCGCCGTCCGTTGAGAAACGCATCGGCCACGAGACGCAGCGGGCGCACGTCGACATCGCTCGTCTTCGTTTCGATGAGCGCGTGAAAGTGCTCGTATAGCGCGGGATATTCGCGCTCGCGTCCGATGTCGATGTCCTTGCCCGCGATGGACAAGCGCTTGCCGCCCTCGCGCATCGACAGACGGCCCGCGTCCGTTTCCACGTCGATATCCCATTCCTCGACCGGCCCGTGACGCCAGTCGAACACAGCGCGCACCGGCGCGCCGTTCGTTGCGATGCAATCGAGTTGCGCCGCGATCGGCGTGGACGTATCGCTCGGCATGGTCAGCGTGGCTCCGCGCAACGCGACTTCATGCGGCAAGATGCGCGTGACGATCGACAGCGCGTTGATGCCCGGATCGAACACGCCGAGCCCGCCCGGTTCCCAGATCCATTGCTGTCCCGGATGCCAGCGGCGCACGTCTTCCTTCCAGCGCACTTCGACAGAACGAATCGCGCCTGCGTTCTTCGCAAGCCACTCGCGCGACGGTTCTACGGCGCTCGCCGCGCGCGAGTGCCACGATGCGAACAGCGTGCAGCCATGCGCCCGCGCGACCTCGTCCAGGGCCGCGACTTCGCTCACGCTCGCGCCCGGCGGCTTTTCCAGCATCACGTGCTTGCCCGCTTCGAGCGCGGCCAGCGCCTGCGCGTAGCGAACTTGCGGCGGCGCGCAAAGCGACACGGCATCGATTGCGGGCTCGGCGGCGAGCAGCGCGTCGATATCCGGATAGTTGCGCACGCCATCGACGCTCGCATTGCGGCTCGCGCACGCGACGAGTTCGAATCCTGGCTGCGCCGCGATCGCGGGCAAGTGCTGATCCCGCGCGATCTTGCCGATGCCCACGACGGCGAGCTTATAAACGCCTTTCATGCGATGTCTCCTTTCGCTCCGAGTGTGTTCGAGCGTAAAGATACCCTATCGCATCCATCACGCTGACACAGCCATCTCCACCCGCGCGCGATATCGTTCGATCAAACGCTCGCGCTTCTTCGCGACCGCCGCCATGTTGCGCTCCTTCACATGGCCAAAGCCGCGGATTTCATCAGGCAGCTTCGCGAGTTGCAGCGCCGTGTCGAAGCGGTCTTCATCGAGCGTCGAACAGAATTCGTCGACGAGCGCGAGATAATCCGCGATCATCCGGCGCTCCGTGCGGCGCTCGGCCGTCTTGCCGAATACATCGAGCGACGTGCCGCGCAAGCGTTTCATCTTCGCGAGGACGCGGAATGCGGGCAGCATCCACGCGCCGAAGGTCTGCTTCACGAGATGACCGTGTTCGTCACGCTTTGCGAACAGCGGCGGCGCGAGATGGAACATCAGCTTGTAATCGCGGCCCGGTTCGCCTTCGAACTGCTCGCGCAACTTGTCGAGATACGCGGGATCGGCATAAAGACGCGCGACTTCGTACTCGTCCTTATAGGCCATGAGCTTCGCGAGATTCACCGCGACCGCGCGCGTGAGCGGCAGCTTCGCGTTCAACGCCTTTTCCTTCTCGCGGAGGCGCTCGACCACCGTGCGATACGAGCGCGCATACGCTTCGCTTTGATACGCCGTCAGCAAAGCCTCACGCGTCGCGATCACGTTGTCGAGCGACTCGGGCATCTTCATGACGATCGCATGCTGCGCGGTTTTGAGCAAATCGCCCGCGCCATGTTGCGCGACGTATCGGCCCCAGTCGAATGCGAGCCAGTTCTTCTCGACCGCAACGCCATTCAGTTCGATTGCGCGCTTGAGGCTTTCGAGTTCGAGCGGCAACCAGCCCTTCTGCCATGCGAAGCCGAGCAAGAGCGGATTCGAATAAATGGTATCGCCGAGCAGCTTCAGCGCGAGCGCGTTGGCATCGACGAATGCGCAGCCCGCGCCGATGCTGTCCGATAGCGCCTGCTCCGTTTGCGCGGCGGGAAACGTCCATTGCGCATCGGTGACGAAGGCGGCGGTCGGCGTCGCGCCGCTGTTGATGGCGGCCTGCGTGATGCCATGCCGCGTGCGCGAGAGCACATCGTTCGATGCCGACACGATCGCATCGCAACCGATCACGAGCCGCGCCTCGCCCGTCGCGATGCGCGTCGCATGCAGCGCCTGCGGCTCCGGTGCGATCTGTACGTGGCTCAGCACCGCGCCACCCTTCTGCGCGAGACCGGCCATGTCGAGCACCGTGACGCCCTTGCGCTCGATATGCGCCGCCATGCCGATCAATCCGCCGATCGTCACGACACCCGTTCCGCCGACGCCGGTCACGAGAATGCCGTAAGGCTTCGACAATGCGGGCAATGCCGGCAACGGCAAGGCATCGAAATCGGGCTGCGCGCCCCCGGCCGCTTTCGGCTTGCGAACCTGTGCGCCTTCGGCCGTGACGAAGCTCGGGCAAAAGCCCTTCACGCACGAAAAATCCTTGTTGCACGACGACTGATTGATCTTGCGCTTGGTGCCGAGCGGCGTGTCCATCGGTTCGACGGACAGGCAATTCGATTGCACCGAGCAGTCGCCGCAGCCTTCGCACACGGCGTCGTTGATGAACGCGCGGCGTGCGGGGTCAGGATACGTGCCGCGCTTGCGGCGACGGCGCTTTTCCGTCGCACATGTCTGGTCGTAGATCAGAATGGTCGTGCCTTGCGTATCGCGCAACTCGCGCTGAATGCGATCGAGTTCATCACGATGATGCACGCTCACGCCTTCAGGCAATGCGACTTTCGCATCGTATTTCTGCGGCTCGTCCGTCACGATGACGATGCGCTTCGCGCCTTCCGCGAAGACCTGATGCGCGATCTGCGGCACCGTCAATACGCCGTCGACGGGCTGTCCGCCGGTCATCGCGACCGCGTCGTTATAAAGAATCTTATAGGTGATGTTCGCATTCGCAGCGATCGCCGCGCGCACCGCGAGCAAGCCC
Organism: Caballeronia sp. INML1; assembly: GCF_023631085.1. NCBI lineage: Bacteria > Pseudomonadati > Pseudomonadota > Betaproteobacteria > Burkholderiales > Burkholderiaceae > Caballeronia > Caballeronia sp. INML1. The sequence goes on from NZ_JALQDT010000059.1 coordinate 175,747, forward strand.
GAATGGAAATACGTGCCGTCGCCGAGATTGACGAACACATGCTTGTCGCCCGAGAAATGCATCTGACCGATCCATGCGACGCCCTCGCCGCCCATCTGGCTGAAGGTCTCGGTCTTGCGATCCATCCACATCGACATGTAGTGGCAGCCGATGCCGGCGAGCGCGCGCGAACCCTCGGGCACGCGCGTCGACGTGTTATGCGGACAGCCCGAGCAGAACCACGGCTTTCGTTCGACCTCGACGCGCGGCTTGATCGCCTCGCGCTCTTTTGCTTCGATGGTCTCGACGCGCGCGAGCATGCGCGCGCGCACATCGGCGGGAAGATCGGCGCGCGCAAGACGCCGCGCGATGGCCTTCGCGATCAGCGCGGGCGATAGCTCGTAGTGCGCGGGCAACAGCCAGTCGCCGCGCGGCACGGACCATTCGCCGCCTTCGTTGTCGCGCTCATCGAACTTGCCGTAGATGCGGGGACGCACATCCTCGCGCCAGTTATATAGCTCTTCTTTCAGCGCATATTCCAGGATCTGCCGCTTCTCTTCGACGACGAGAATCTCTTCGAGACCGGTTGCGAATGCGCGTGCGTCCTGCGCATCGAGCGGCCACACGCAGCCCACTTTCAGCACTCGAAGGCCGATCTGCGCGCAGGTTACATCGTCGAGGCCGAGGTCGACGAGCGCCTGACGCACGTCGAGATAGGCCTTGCCCGCGGTGATGATGCCGAAGCGCGGCTTGTCTGAATCGATTACTACGCGATTGAGCTTATTGGCGCGCACATACGCCAGGGCCGCGTACCACTTCTCGTCGAGCAGACGCGCTTCCTGCGCGAGCGGCGAATCGGGCCAGCGGATGTTGAGGCCGCCATCGGGCATTGCGTAGTCGGTCGGCGTGACGATCTCCACGCGGTCCGGATCGAGATCGATCGATGCGGTGGATTCGACCACATCGGTCACGCATTTCATCGCGACCCATAGACCCGAGTAACGGCTCATCGCCCAGCCGTGCAGACCGTAGTCGAGATATTCCTGCACGTTCGACGGATACAGCACCGGAATGCCCGCCGCAATGAACGCATGATCCGATTGATGCGCGACCGACGACGACTTGGCCGCGTGATCGTCGCCCGCGAGCACGAGCACGCCGCCGTGCCTGTCGGTGCCCGCGGAATTCGCGTGCTTGAAGACATCGCCCGTGCGGTCCACGCCCGGGCCCTTGCCGTACCACATGCCGAACACGCCGTCGCGCGTCGCGCCGGGCCACAGGTTGATCTGCTGCGTGCCCCAGATCGAGGTCGCCGCGAGATCCTCGTTCACGCCCGGCTGGAACACGATGTCGTTGTCTTTCAGATGCTGCTTCGCCTTCCACAGCGACTGATCGAGCGCGCCGAGCGGCGAGCCGCGATAGCCTGAAACGAAGCCCGCCGTATTCAGCCCGGCCTTGCGATCGCGCGCCTTTTGCAGCATCGGCAGACGCACGAGCGCCTGTGTGCCGCTGATATAGACGCGGCCTTTCTCCAGCGTGTATTTGTCGTCGAGGGAAATGGTTGCGGCTTCCAGCGCGGCGCGGTCGGGTGCATTCATCGGGGCTCGTCTCCGGGTTCGGGAATTTTGTTTTTTGCCGAGTATAGGAAGCCGATTCGACATCGTAAAATCACGAATAAACAACTCTGGTATCTGAAAATCAGATGGCCTTCGACCTCACGCTCCGGCAATTGCGCTACTTCGTGGCCGCCGCACAAACCGGCCAGTTCTCGATGGCGGCGGCGAACGAGCATGTATCGCAATCGGCGATCACCAATGCGGTGCTCGCGCTCGAGAGCGCGTTGGGCACGAAGCTCTTCGAGCGCCTGCCGCAAGGCGTGGCGCTGACGCCCGATGGTCAGGACTTTCATAATCACGCGCGCCGCGTGCTCGATGCCGCCCGCGACGCCATGCACATGCCGCCGTTCCGTGCGCACGACATGCGCGGCGTCGCGCGCATCGCGGCGTCGTACACGGTGCTCGGGTATTTTTTGCCGGAGTTGCTCGCGCGCTTCCGTGCGACGTATCCGTTCATCGATTTCGATCTGCGCGACATGGAGCGGCCGCAGATCGAAGAAGCGGTGGCGAATGGCGATGTCGATATCGGCGTCGTGCTGCTATCGAATCTGCAGCGACCGGACCGCTTCGACAGTCAGGTGCTGATGCGCTCGCGCAGGCAGTTGTGGGTCGCGCCGATGCATCCGCTCGCGCAGCAGCAGGCGGTGTCGCTGAAGGACATCGCCGAGCATCCTTACATTCTCATCACCGTCGATGAAGGCGAGCAATCGACGATGCGTTATTGGCACAAGAAGCGCCTCGAACCGAATATCGCGTTTCGCACGAGTTCGATGGAGGCGTTGCGCGGACTGGTGGCACACGGCTTCGGCGTCACCGTGCTGTCGGACATGGTGTTTCGGCCGTGGTCCCTCGAAGGCAAACGTATCGAGGCGCGGCCCGTGAACGATGCCATTCCTCATATGGAAGCGGGCATGATCTGGCGCAAGGGCGCGACCTTGAGCGCGCCGTCGACGGCCGTGCAGCAGTTCCTGATACACGCGTGCGGGGCCTGACGCACGCGCGATGCGCTCGATTATTGCGCGCCGGCCAGCGACGTGATGATTGCATACGCGGCCTTCACGCGATCCTCGTTCGGTATGTTCCGGTTCGCCAGCATCACGATGCCGATACGCTCCTTCGGCACGAACGCGATATATGTGCCGAAGCCGTTGGTCGAGCCGGTCTTGTTGATCCATACATCATCGCGCGGGGCTTGCGGCGGATCGATCCGCGTGACGGGCGTCGCGTTCAGGATCATCGCCGATGCGTTCCCGTCTAGCAGCGACTGCAATGCGGCCGGATACGGATACTGCTCCCAGATAAGATCCTGCGTCATCGGGCCGGCCTGGAAATAGCCCGTGTGCGTCGCATCGACGGCACGCTGAAATGCAGGGTCGATGCGGACCATCTTCATGTTGATCTGCAAGAAGCGCGTCATGTCGGCGGCCGTCGATCTCACGCCGTAGGCCTCGGACGACAGCACGCCGCCTTTCATGCGGATCGGCGTCTCGTCCTTCGCATAGCCTTGCGCATAGTCGCGCTGCTTCGACGCGGGCACGTCGATATAGCTGTGCTTCAGGCCGAGCGCTGGAAACAGGCGCGTTTGCATCAGCGTATCGAAGTTTTCGTTCATGCTCTTCGCCGCGATCAGCCCGAGCGTGCCGATGCCCGGATTCGCATAGGTGCGGATCGTGCCGGGCGGCCCGGCGGGACGCCACGTCCTGAAGTACTGCATGAGTTGGGCGTCGTTGTGAACCTCGTCGGGCACTTGCAGCGGCAGACCGCCCGGCGTGTGCGTGCCGAGATTCAATAGCGTTACCTTGCCGAACGCCGTGCCGTCGAGCGACGGAAGGTGCCTGCTCACCGCATCGTTCAGGGAAAGATCGCCTTCGATCTGCGCATAGGACGCGAGTGTCGCAGTAAACGTCTTGCTGACCGAGCCGAGTTCGAAAAGCGTATCGTGCGTGACCGGCTGCTTCGTCGCTTTCGACGCGACACCGTAATCGAACACATACGGCCTGCCATCCACGACGACGCCCACCGCCATGCCCGCGATGCCATGCAGTGCCATCAGCGGCCTGATCGTTCGATCGACCGTCTGCCTGATCTTCGCAGTGTCGCGATCGGCGGCGAGCGCGGCGCCGGACATCGCGCCAAAAGAAAATATGGCAGTCGCCAAGAGACTCAGCGCACGAAACTTCATCGTCTTGATCCTTCGTTCTGGTTTGCATGATTGGAACGAAGCGAAATATCCGCTCTTTTTCGTGCTTCGACAATCGAGGATAATTTGCCGCACGCAATAGAAAATCTTATGCGACCCATGCGTCCTCATCTTCCCCTGAACGCACTGCGCGCGTTCGAAGCATCCGCGCGGCATCTGAGCTTCACGCGCGCCGCGCAGGAACTGAACGTGACGCAGGCGGCCGTCAGCCAGCAAGTGCGCGCGCTCGAGGAACGGCTCGGCACACCGCTCTTCCGACGCCTGCCGCGCGGCCTGAACGTCACCGACGAAGGCCGCGCGCTCCTGCCCGTACTGAGCGATGCGTTCGGCCGCATCGAAGCCGTGCTCAAGCAGTTCGAAGGCGGCCATTTTCATGAAGTGCTGACGGTGGGCGTCGTCGGCACATTCGCGGTCGGCTGGCTGATGCCGCGGCTGAAGGCGTTTCGCGAGACGCATCCGTTCGTCGAATTGCGGCTGCTCACGCATAACAATCTCGTCGATCCGGCGTCGGAAGGACTCGACTTCGCGATTCGCTTCGGCACAGGCATCTGGCCGGCGACGTACAACACGCCGCTGCTCGATGCGCCGCTCGCCGTGCTATGCGCGCCGGATATCGCGCGCCGCCTCGGCAAGCCGTCCGATCTCGCGAACGAAGTGCTGCTGCGCTCCTATCGCGCCGACGACTGGACCGACTGGTTCCACGCCGCCGGCCTCGACGCGTGGACGATGAACGGCCCCGTCTTCGATTCGTCGCGTCTGATGGTGGAAGCCGCGGTGCAAGGCGCGGGCGTCGCGCTCGCGCCGCCGCGCATGTTCGTGCGCGAGCTGCAGGCCGGGCTGCTCGTGCAGCCGTTCGACATCGAAGTGAAGACCGGCGGCTACTGGCTCACGTGGCTCAAGTCGCGAAAGCTGTCGCACGGCATGCGGCTCTTTCTCGACTGGATCCTCGCGCAGGCCGCGCAAGCGCCTTGATGGATTTCATGGCGCCTCAACGCCGCGCGCGACGCCTGCCCGCAGCCCAGTCGTCCGCAAGCGGCACTGACGAGAACAGCAAGAGCAACGCGGCGAGCGGCACGGTCGTGGCAAAGCCGAGATGCGCGAAGCCGATCGCGCCCGCGAAGCCGCCGAGAATGAACATCGCGAAGAGCGAGCTCAGCAGCACGAGGCGCGCGTGATTCGCGCGCACATAGCTGGCATCGTGCCGCGCAATGCCGCGGTTCCAGTACAGACTCTTGCCGATTTCTATACCGATGTCGGTGACGAGACCGGTCACGTGCGTCGTCCGGATCTCGGCCTTCGAGATCTTTGTGATCATTGCATTTTGCAGGCCCATCACGAAACACAGCAGCGCGACGGTCAACGGCACGTCCCACACGCGATGCGTCTCGAGATTCGCGCCAAGAATGCCGAAAACGAGCAGGAGCGCGGCTTCGAGCAGAAGCGGCAAGGCGAACACGCTGTGCGCGCGCCGCTGTCGTCCCCAGCTGATCAGCACCGCCGAGGTCGCGGCGCCGCAGAGAAACGCGCCGACTGCGCCGATCGCTGAAAACACGAACGCCACCTGGCCGAGCACGAGGTTATCGGCGATCGAAGACACGAGCCCCGACATGTGCGACGTGTATTGCCCCACCGCGAGAAAGCCGCCCGCGTTCGCCGCACCCGCGACGAATGCGAGCGCGCAGCCCAGGCGCCGGTTGGCGGAATCGGTGCGGCTGGGCGAAGTCAGGCCCCGGAGGTAGGCGATCGGCATGGCGGCGCGGGCATAAGAACTGAGTGGAAAAGATAGCACGACAATTTGCGTGCCCGACCATCCTTTCACCGAACGCGAAGTGAAAAAAAATCATAAGTCGATAGCATGCTAACGAATAGAGTTCTCGTTATAATCCGGCCGCATGACCCATCTCGACATCCTGCGCCGCTCCGTGAGCAGCACGCTCGTGCTTGCCGCGCGACGCTGGCGCCGCACGAGTCACGGCGTGCTCGCCTCGTACGGCGTGTCGGAAGCATGCGCGGTGCCGCTGCTCACGGCCAATCGGCTCGGCGAGGCGGTGCGTCAGGTGACGCTCGCGGAGCATGTCGGCATCGAAGGGCCATCGCTCGTGCGGCTGCTCGATCAGCTTTGCGCGGCAGGCCTCGTGCGACGCGACGAAGACCCGGAAGACAAGCGCGCGAAAACCATCACGCTCACCGATGAAGGCCGCGCGGTCACCGCGCGCATGGAAGAGCGCCTCGTGACGCTGCGCGCGCGGCTGCTGAAGGGCGTGAGCCGCGAGGATCTCGAAACCACGCTGCGCGTGCTCAATGCGTTCAGCGCATCGCCGGATGCAAAACTGCTCGCCGCGCTGGAAGCGCTCGACGACGCCGCAAAGCCCGTCCGCCCAGCCGGCAGGCGCGGAGCATAGCGCCATGTCCTTTCCTTCCGCGCGCGAGTGGCTCTTTTCCGCCAAGACCTTCGCCGCCGCGATGATCGCGCTTTACATCGGCCTCGCGCTCGAACTGCCGCGTCCGTACTGGGCGATGGCGACCGTCTATATCGTGTCGAATCCGTTCGTCGGCGCGACGCGCTCGAAGGCGCTCTATCGCGCGCTCGGCACGATGATCGGCGCGGCGGGCGCGGTGCTGATCGTGCCGCCTTTCGTCGAGTCGCCGTTTCTCTTCAGTGTGATCGTCGCGTTATGGACGGGCACGCTGCTCTATCTCTCCATGTTCGACCGCAGCGCGCGCAGCTATGTCTTTCTGCTCGCGGGCTATACGCTGCCGTTGATCGCCCTGCCCGCCGTCACCAACCCGATCACGGTCTTCGATCTCGCGATCACGCGCACCGAGGAGATTCTGCTCGGCATCGTGGTGGCGAGCATCGTCGGCAGCGCGGTGCTTCCTAGCCGGCTCGCGCCGACGCTCATCGAACGAACGGACGCATGGTTTCGCGATGCCGCGTTCTATGCGTGCGAGACGCTCTCGGGACATATCGCGGGGGCATCGATTTCAGCGGCACGCCAGCGGCTCGCGGCAACGGTCAACGGCCTCGAATTCCTGCTGAGCCAGCTGACTTACGATCACACGCGGCCCGATATCATCCGACGCGCGCGCGCGTTGCAGGGCCGCATGCAAATCTTCCTGCCGCTGATTTCGTCGATGGCCGATCCGCTCATCGAACTGATCGACAAGCACGGCGCGCATCCTCGAGGTCTTGAACAACTGTTGAAGGACGTGGCCGCATGGGTCGGCTCGCCGATGCCGCGCGCGGAGCAGGATGTGGAAGACGAGCGCGAGCCCGATGCGCTGCGCGAACGCATCCAGGCGATGCGTCCCTCCGTCGAAGCGCTGGCGAGCGCCGACGGCGCACTGCTGTCGAATGCGCTGTGGCGTCTCGGTCAGGTCGTCGATGTATGGCAGGACATTCGCGCGCTGCGTGCGGCGATTCTCAACGAGACGAGCGAATGGCGTCCGCACTTCCGTCACTGGCGGCTCGGCGGCACGGCGCGCTTCTTCGATCGCGGCATGATGCTCTTTTCGACGGGCGTCGCGGTCAGCGCGATCATCGTCGCGTGCGCACTCTGGATCGAATCGGGCTGGAACGATGGCGCTGGCGCCGTGACGCTCGCCGCCGTCGCGTGCTGCTTCTTCGCCGCGCTCGACGAGCCCGCGCCGCAAGTGTTCACCTTCTTTCTCGCGACCTGCATGAGCGTCGTGTTGGCCGGCCTCTATGTGTTCGCCGTGCTGCCCCACGTGCACGACTTCCCGATGCTCGTGCTGATCTTCTCCGTGCCCTTTCTCATCATCGGCACGCTCATTCCGCGGCCGCGCTTCACGCTCGTGACGATGCTCACGGCCGTAAACACCGCGACGTTTATCAGCATTCAGAGCGCCTACGAAGCGGACTTCTTCGTGTTCATCAACAGCAATCTCGCGGGCGTCGCGGGCCTGCTCTTCGCGTTCATCTGGACGCGCATGACGCGGCCCTTCGGCGCGGAACTCGCTGCCGCGCGGCTCACGCGTTCGGCCTGGGCGGATATCGTGTTGAGCGCGTCGGCAGCGGAAGTCATTCAGGACCAGCGCGAACTCTATGCACGCATGCTCGACAGGCTGATGCAACTCTTGCCGCGTCATGCCGCAACGGACTCGCATCGTCACCCATCGATCGAAAGCTTTCGCGATTTCCGCGTCGCGTTGAATGCGCTCGATCTGCGCCGCACGCGCCGCAAGCTGCCGATCGAATTGCAGACCTCGGTCGATACCGTGCTCGATGCATTGCGTCATTACTTCGAACTCTGCATCGCGCGCCGCACGCGTCAGCCGGTGCCTGTCGAACTCATTCGCAGCATCGATGCGACGAGCGCGCAGGTCACATCCCGCGCGATCACGCAGTCGCAAGACGTGGTCGCGGAGAAATGGCTGCGGGACACGCTGCACGCGCTCGTCGGCATGCGCCTGTCGCTGCATCCACCCGCGACGCAGACGCAGCCCGGCATCGCGAACGGCGCGCCGCCGCGCGAGGAGCCGGCATGATCTTTAAATTTGCTCTTTCATCGGAACGCCACACATGATCGGCGAAATCGACATTCTCGGCGTGTTCGTGCCTGCGGTGCTCGTGCTGATGTTCATCGCCTATCTCTTGAATCTCGCGATCCGCACCGTGCTCGCGCGCGTCGGCTTCTATCGCTTCGTGTGGCACCGTTCCATTTTCGATCTCGGCATCTATGTTCTGGTGCTGGGCGTTGTCGTCATCGTTTCGCAGCGGCTCATCTCGTGAAAAAAACCTGGTTCTCCCTCGGGCAGATTCTGCTTACGCTCATCGTCGTCGCGATTGCGTGCGTCGTGTTATGGAAGCTCGTCGATTACTACATGTTCGCGCCGTGGACGCGCGACGGTCACGTGCGCGCCGACGTGATCCAGGTCGCGCCCGACGTGTCCGGCCTCATCACCGACGTGAAGGTAATCGACAATCAGCAGGTCAGAAAGGGCGATGTCCTCTTCGTGATCGATCAGGCGCGCTACACGCTCGCGCTGCGCAATGCGCAGGCTACCGCGCAGCAACGCCGCGCGACGCTCGATCAGGCGCGGCGCGAAGATGCGCGCAATCGCGCGCTCGGCAATCTCGTCGCGCGTGAAGTCGTCGAGGAAACGCATTCGCGCGTCGAGCAGGCGACCGCCGCGCTCGCCGATGCCGAAGTCGCCATCGACACGGCGCGTCTCAATCTGCAACGCACCGAGATTCTCAGTCCCGTCGACGGTTATCTCAACGATCGCGCGCCGCGCGTCGGCGAATTCGTGTCGGCGGGACGCGCGGTACTCTCGGTCGTCGACATGCATTCGTTCCGCGTCGATGGCTACTTCGAGGAAACGAAGCTCGGCGGCATCGATATCGGCCAGCCTGTCGATATCAAGGTGATGGGCGAGCCGGGCCTCCTGCGCGGACATGTGCAGAGCATCGTCGCGGCAATCGAGGATCGCGACCGTCAGCAAAGCTCGAGTCTTCTGCCGAACGTGAATCCTGCCTTTAGCTGGGTGCGTCTCGCGCAGCGCATTCCGGTGCGTGTGACGCTCGATGAGATTCCGGCGGACTTTCGCATGATCGCGGGCCGCACCGCGACGGTCTCGGTGCGCGGCATCGGTCCGAAGATCGGCAAGCGCGCGGCGTCGGAGACCTCGCCGGCTTCTGCGCCTGCGCCGACTTCGAGCGTGTCGGCCCCCGCGTCGGGCGCATCGCAATGAAAGCGGTCGCCATCGCTGTTTCGTCTGCCATCGCGCTCTTCGGCTGCACCACGGTCGGCCCGAACTACACGCTGCCCGATCACGCGGCGATCAAAGCGCCCTACGCGAACGCGGCCATCGACGGCGCGGATCGCGCGCCCGTCACGCAAGGCGAAGTGCCCGCCAAATGGTGGCGCCTCTATGACGATCCCGTCGTCGATCAACTCGTGGCCGCGGCGCTCGCGTCGAACACCGACCTGCGCGTGGCCGCCGCGAATCTCGCACGCTCGCGCGCCGAAGTCGAATTTGCGAACCGGCAAGGCGGATTCTCGGGCAAGACATCGGCGGCGTTTCAGCGCGCGCAGGAATCGGCGGAGCAATATCTGTTGACGGAGAAGATTCCTGTCGTCAATGAAGGCGCGCTCGATCTTTCCATTTCATATGAGATCGATCTCTTCGGCAAGCTGAAGCGCGGCGTCGAAGCGGCGAATGCCGACGATGAAGCCGTCGAAGCCGCGCAGGACCTCGCGCGCATCACGGTCGTCGCGGATGTCGTGCGCGCGTATGTCGAAGCGTGCTCGGCGGGCGAAGAGCTGGAGATCGCACAGAAGTCGCTCGATTTGCAGAAGCAGCGCGTGAAGCTCACGCAACGTCTGCGCGACGCGGGCCGCGGCAATCAGTCGGAAGTCACGCGCGGGCAGACTCAGGCCGATACGCTCGCCGCCGACATTCCGCGCTTCATCGCGCGCCGCCGTGTCGCGCAGTATCGGCTTGCGATGCTGCTTGCGCGCGCGCCTTCGGACTTGCCCCGAGCCGCCCTCGCCTGCAAGCGGCTGCCGAAGCTGCGCGCGCCGATTCCTGTCGGCGATGGCGCAGCGCTCCTCAGACGCCGCCCCGACGTGCGTCAGGCGGAGCGGCAGCTCGCGTCATCGACGGCGCGCATCGGTGTGGCCACCGCCGCGTTGTATCCGTCGGTGAGCCTTGGTGCGTCGGTCGGGTCGGTGGGTGTCGTGGAAGATCTTTTCGGCGCGAACACGAACCGCTGGGCGTTCGGGCCGCTCATCAGCTGGAGCTTTCCGATCAACGGTCAACGCGCGCGCGTGCATCAGGCCGAAGCGGCGACGGGCGGCGCGCTTGCACAGTTCGACGGCGTCGTGCTGAAGGCGCTGCAGGAGACGCAGAGCAGCCTCGCCACATACGCATCCGATACCACGCGCGCCGATGCATTGCGCACCGCGTATAAATCGGCGATCGAATCGGCCGATGAAACGAACCGGCTGTATCGCGCGGGCCGCGAGTCGTTCCTCAACGACCTCGACGCGACGCGTACATTGACCGGCGTCGCGGCGCAGGTCGCGGCCGCCGAAGGCCAGGTCGCGATCGATCAGGTGAACCTCTTCCGCGCGCTCGGCGGCGGCTGGGAAACCGACGAAGCAGTCGCGAAGAACTCGAAGCAAAAATGAGGCGATCGTGCGTGCGAGCGAATATCGATTCATTACCGTCTGGAGGATCGCGGCGCCGCTTCAATCCGTGTGGGACGCGATCCACGATCCGTCGGCGTGGCCGCATTGGTGGGCGTGCGTCGAACGTGTGATCGAAGTGGAAACGGGCGCGCGCGATGGCGTCGGCGCGTTGCATCGTTATACATGGAAAGGACGTTTGCCGTATCGCGTGCGCTTCGACATGCGTGTTACGCGCGTCGAGCCGCTGATGTCGCTCGAAGGGGAAGCGAGTGGCGATGTCGAAGGCTCGGGGTGCTGGCACTTTTCATCGCAGAATGACGTGACGATCGTGCGATACGAATGGCGCGTGCGCACCGGACGCGGATGGATGAAGCTGCTTGCGCCGATCGCGCGGCCGCTCTTCAAATGGAACCACGACTACGTGATGCAGCGCGGCGCCGAAGCGCTTGCAAGGCGGCTCGATGCGCGGCTCGTGGGCGTGGAGCATCGTGAAGCGCAGAGGTGAGGCGGGCTTGGCACCGGATCACCCCCGCACCGCAATCATGTCCTCGTCGCGGATATTCCACGTATTGATCCTCATCCGTTTTAGCCTTATCCCGCCGGCCTTAACGATTACACGGCAAGCGCCGCGCAATCACGCCGCGCCGCGACGATGCGCCCGCCATTGCGCACAGAAACCTCGTGAGGTCCGCGGCGGGCATCGGCCGGCACAGTCCGTCTGCATCCCATTGCGCGATATTGCGGCACACATTGCGCAACACCCAGTCGCCGATCTGAACGATGAGGCACGAGCGCATCGCGAAAGGGCGAGCTCGCGCAACGGGATCGATTCATAGCGACGTCGCCTGATCCAGCACCGATGCCAGAATCATCGCGCCCGCGTTGCCCGGAACCGGCCGCGGATTCGGCCCGTACACACGGTCGCCCGGACGGATCTCGACGCCGCTCATCGCGCACACGCCGGCGGTGCGCGCGCGCATCGCGCGCCACACCTGATCGCCATAGCAGCAGCGCGTCGGATCGCGCCATTCGATCGTCGCCGTGGTGCTCGACGGACGCTCGATCAGCTTCACGGTGACGCGGCGCTCGCCCGTTTGACTGAAGGGACGCCTCGCCGAAGGCGCCTCGAAACTCACGCCATCATTCAGCGACGTCAATCGAAAGATCGTCTGTGCCCACGGATCGAGCGCGATTGCAGCTTCGGCCATAGCCGGCTCCTTATTGAAGAATGGGGTGAACCGATCCGCTCACGCCGCCTCGAGCGGGTTTGTCTGCCAGTGCCTCGCCGTCGCGGCGACGAAGCGCCTGCGAAGGCCGCAGCGAAGCGCGATATCGAGAATGCGCATCGCGACCACTCCAAATTAATCAAACGAAAATCACGCGCCTAGCCGTACATACGGTTGACGAGACCGCCCATTGGTTGAGTCAACCTATATGAAGGTTTGATTCGCGCAGGGCTCGGCGAGGAGCTAACACCTTCGTATGAGCGCGTCAGACGCGCGCATGAGACGGCTCATCCGCACGTCGCATGCGATGCAGCCGGACGGTTCGATCCACGGCGCACGCGCCATGCGAACGTTTAGCCGATGCACCGATGGTTGGTGCGAGCACGCTCCTTCGTAGGTGTAGTCGAGGCGCGCGCCGGGCGATACATTGTCATCAAGGTCGCAACACGAACACAGACCGACGGCCTTGACCAAGGGAAACCGAAGAGAATATTTATTTCGGATACCCGAATACATACGCATCATCCACCAGGAATAGATCATGAAAAAATACCTCGTCAGCTTCACCCTCGTTGCCGCCACGCTCGCCGCGCCCGCTCTGGCATTCGCGCAGTCGAACGGTCCCGTCACACGCGCACAGGTCCGCGCCGATCTCGTCGCGGTCGAAAAGGCAGGTTATAACCCCGCGCTCGCGAGCGATCCGTACTACCCGTCCGACATTCAGGCGGCAGAAGCGAAGGTCGCCGCGCAACATGCCGACGCAGTGCGGACGTACGGGGGCGCGCAAACCGGCACGAGTGCATCGGGTGCACCGAAGCATGTCTCGATGAACAACACGTGCGTCGGCCCGATCGACTTCTGTCAGCCGTTCTTCGGTAGCTGATGCGCGCGTCCGGATCGATGATCTCTCATTCGCACAAGCGGAGTCCTTCATGAAGCGAATCTTGCAAGCAGCCTCGGTGCTGGCGCTGTCGGCCGGTGTGTTCGCATCGGCTGGCGCAATGGCTCAGAATGCCGCCCCGGCCGCCGATGCCCATGCGCCCGTCAGGAACATCGTCCTCGTTCACGGCGCGTGGGTCGATGGCTCGGGATGGAAGCCGGTCTACGACATCCTGACCCGGGACGGCTATCACGTCACGATGGTCCAGGAACCCCTGACCTCGCTCGAAGGCGATGTCGCCGCAACCAGGCGCGTGCTCGACCTGCAAAACGGTCCGACCATTCTCGTCGGCCATAGCTACGGCGGGTCGGTCATCACGGAAGCGGGCGTGCATACGAATGTCGCCGGGCTCGTCTACGTCGCGGCGCATGCGCCGAATGTGGGCGAGGACGAAGGCGCGCTCGGCAAGAAAACGCCCAGCTTCCTCGCGAAGCAGACGGACGCCGTCGAAAAGACAGCGGATGGCTACACGTACCTGAACCCCGCCGTCTTCCCGAAAGACTTCGCCGCGGATCTGCCGCTCAGGCAGGCCACGTTCGAATCGCGCTCGCAGATTCTGACATCGGCGCAAGTCTTCACGACGCCGCTGACGGCTGCAGCATGGACGTCGAAGCCGAGCTGGGGCATCGTCGCGGGCAGCGACAAGATCATCAATCCGGATCTCGAACGCTGGTACTACGAGCGCGCGCATAGTCACATCACGGTCATTCCCGGCGCGAGCCATTCCGTGTATGAATCGAAGCCGCAACAGGTCGCGGCGGTGATCGAAGATGCCGCGAAGCATGCGGTGCAATAGGTGACGCGATCGCGCGGCCGTCGTGCCCTTGCACGGCAGCCGCGCGTATTCGTCTGCGGTTTTCCCTTCTTGCCGCTTTCGCCGTCGATGCCTTATAACGTGTGTGGCCGCGCATGTGCCGCACGAGGTATCGAATGATGAGACGGAGGAAGCGATGGTTCGGCTGGTGATGATTCTTCTCGGCGTGGACTATCTGCGCACGCGATGGCGCTCGGTGATGACGCTCGGGCTGCTCAGCATCGCGCTCGGCGGCGTCATCTTCACCGACGCGCTCGACGGCTCGCTCTACTTTCCCATCATCCCCTTCGCGCTGATGATGCTGCTCGAAGGCCTCGCCACACTCGCCGTCGCGTGGACCGGCATGGGCGGTCAGCGCAAGCTGCGCTACGTGAAAGGCACGACGTTCTGCCTCTCGGCGCTGCTCGTGCTGTTCGGCGGCGAGCACGGCAACTTCGTGCTGTCGCTCATCTTCGGCACGCTCTTTCTCGTCGATGGCGCGTTGCAGATCGTCTCCGCGCGCGTGGTCCGCTATCGCAAATGGCGTCTCGCCACGGCAGGCGGCGTGCTCGAAATCGCAATCGCAATCTTTTTCTATCAGCCTTATCCCGATCACTATGCGGGCACGGTCGCCTATTGCGTCGCGTTCGGCCTCTTCTTCGGCGGCTGGAACATGATCCTGCTCGCGGCGCGCGTGCGGCGCATGGCGGCGAATCCCGCCGTCGAAGGCGAATCGGCTACGGCGGCGCAGGCAGAACCCGCGCGCGCCGCGCCGTCGTTCGCCGGCGCGGTCTTCGACGGCCCGCCCGCACCCGATGAAGCCGCGCTGACCGTGCACGTATGGACGCCGGTCGGCACGGCGAAGTCGCAGCCGAAGCGGCAGTTGCTGGTCGATCGCTATATCGCCGCTGTCGACAGGAACGGCACCATCTCGACGGGCCACGCGGCGCTGGAAACGCCCGAAGGCGTCTACATCAGCCTGTATCCCGCGGTCGAGATCGACCGCTCGCCGAACGAATTCACGCGCACGCTGCGCGCGACACGCGAGAACGACGTGCCCGGCCTCTTTCAGCCCGACTATGAAACCGAGTCGAAGGCGTGGTGTCCGTCGACGCAACAGGTGCGCATCCGCAACTACGATCCGGTGAGGCTCGCGCGCTTTTGGCAGGCGTATCGGCGTGACACGACCTATAACCTCACTTACCGCAATTGCTCGAGTTCCGTGGCGCGGGCGCTGGAAGCGGCGATCGAGGGTGCGTCGGCGCGCGTATGGGGCAAGGGCGGCGGATGGAAGCCGCTCGTGCGCATCATGACGACACCGGAGCTATGGGTCGCGGCGCAAGTGCGAAAGCGTGCCGCGACGATGGCCTGGACGCCGGGCCTCACGCTCGATTACGCGCGCGCGCTCAGCATGCTCGCCGACCCGCGTCACTCCGGCTGGGTGAAGATGGCGCGCATCGCGGTCGCGACGATGTATCGCTCGCGGCAGCGCTGGCGCGCCGAAGAGCATGCGGCGGCGCGCGCGCAAGGAGAAGCGTCGGTGGAAGCGGAACGGCGCACCGGATGAAGCGATGATTCGATGCGCGCGATTTACTGATCGCTCGCCTTGTCGATGGCCTTGCGCGAGCGGCTGCCGCGCGATGACGATTTGCGCGATGGCTTTTCCGCCTTCGATTCGGCAACCGGTCCGGCGGCGATCACCGCGCTTTCGTTCGATACATCGGCGACGCTCTGCTTCGTCGCAGTCTTGCGC
Organism: Caballeronia sp. INML1; assembly: GCF_023631085.1. Classification (NCBI taxonomy): domain Bacteria; kingdom Pseudomonadati; phylum Pseudomonadota; class Betaproteobacteria; order Burkholderiales; family Burkholderiaceae; genus Caballeronia; species Caballeronia sp. INML1. The sequence continues at coordinate 191,411 of NZ_JALQDT010000059.1, forward strand.
GCACGGCTCCGCGCGGCCGGCTTTTTCGGCGCGGATGCGGGCGCGGGTGTAGCTTCCGCTTGCGGTTCGAACGTCTCGCGTTCGACCGGCATCGGTGCCTCTTCCACGAACGCGACCGGTTCGTGCGCGGCTTTCCTTGCGTCTCGTCGCTCTCTGCGGCTGCTTTTCCCCGCGCCTTCGTGTTCTGTCGGAGCGACCGGCGTCGATGCTTCTTCCTCGAACACGACGGGCTCGGGCGCGGCCGCGTGCGCACTCTTCCTTGCGCCGCGGCGCTCTCGGCGTCGGTTGTTCCCAGCGCCTTCGTTTTCTTTCTGGACGACCGGCGCCTCGGGTTGCCTCACATCGACCGCCGCGGCCTGAGCGGACTGAGCGGAGCGAAACACGAATGCGCCGGATTTGTCGTCGCGGCCCACTTCGAGCAGACCGCGCGACTGCGCTTCATCGAGCAGATTGCCGAACGCACGAAAGCCATATTGCGTTTCGCTGAAGCCCGGCTTGCGGCGCTTGATCGCGCTCTTCAACACCGACGCCCAGATCTTGCCGCTCTCGCCGCGCTCCGATGCGAGCGCCTCGAACGTCTCGACGGTGATCGCGATGGCCTGCGACTTGCGCGAGTCCGTCTCCTGCCTGGGATGCCGTTCTTCATCGGGCGCGCGTTTCGATTCGCGCTGTTCGCGCTTGGCGATGGCGCGTTGCTGCTCGCGCACGAGGTCGTCGTAGAAGATGAACTCGTCGCAGTTCGCGACGAGCAGGTCGGACGTCGATTGCTTCACACCTACGCCGATGACCTTCTTCGCGTTCTCGCGCAGCTTCGACACGAGCGGCGAGAAGTCGGAGTCGCCGCTGATGATGACGAACGTATCGACGTGTGATTTCGTGTAGCAAAGATCGAGCGCATCGACGACGAGGCGAATGTCGGCCGAGTTCTTGCCCGACTGGCGCACGTGCGGAATCTCGATCATCTCGAAGCTCGCCTCATGCATCGCCGATTTGAAGCCTTTGTAGCGATCCCAGTCGCAATAGGCTTTCTTGACGACGATGCTTCCCTTCAGCAGCAGGCGTTCGAGCACCGGCCGGATATCGAATTTCTCGTACTTCGCATCGCGAACGCCGAGCGCGACGTTTTCGAAGTCGCAGAACAACGCCATGCTGACGCTTTCCTGAGGTCCAGCCATATGATTCTCCAGCCCGTGCGGCTTGTTTGGAATGCGCACATGATAGCTTGTCGGCCCGATGGCCGTTCATGACTCGCCGCCCCCGACGTTCAAGGTCTTCTCGCGTCGCGCCAGCAGATCGTCGAGCGTCTCGTTCGCCTCGCGCATCAGACGTTCGACGACTTCGCCCGCGGATGTCCGCTCGCTCACCAGCGCCGACGATTCCCCCGCGAAAAGCGCCATTTTTTCGAGATCGCCGGTCGTCGATCGCAGCGGAGAGATCGTGCTGTATTTTTCGACGGCACCCCATTCGTCATGCGCGATGACTTCGCGCGGCAGCGCATAGGGATCGTTGCCGAAGAGATGATCGCGCGCCGCATCCGTCAGGCTGTTCGCGAGCACGCGCACCGGTGAGCCGGCGGGCCAGTTGATCGCGTAGAGGTCGGTGTGGACGGTGTCGCCCGCGCGCGCATCGATCACGCGTTGCTTGTGATAATCGTGCGCATAGGATTCGTGCGTCGGCAGGAAGACAGTGCCGCAATGCACGCCGCTCGCGCCCAGCGCCAGCGCCGCAACGAGCCCCGCGCCCGTCGCGATGCCGCCCGACGCGACCACCGGCACACGGATATGCGCGGCGATTTCGGGTAGCAGCGTCATGATGCCGGTCGAGCCGCGCACATGGCCGCCCGCCTCGACGCCTTGCGCCACGATCACATCGGCGCCGGCCTTTTCCGCGCGAAGCGCATCTTCGAGCGAGCCGACCTGATACAGCACGAGCGCGCCGCCGTCTTTCGCGCGCGCGACGATATCGGGGTACACGTCCCAGAAAAAGCAGATCGCCGGCACCGCCAGTTCGAGGCAGGCGTCGAGCTCGGCGGCCAGCAAGCCGGGTTTCGTGCCCGTCGGAATGAGGTTGACGCCGAATGGCCGATCCGTCGCGGCGCGCACGGCGGCGACTTCGTCGGCGATCGTCTCGGGCGATTCGCGCACCATGCCGAGCAATCCGAAGCCTCCCGCACTCGACACCGCCGACGCGAGTTCCGCACGCGCGGGGCCTCCCATGCCGGCGGAGATGATCGGATAAAGGCAGCCGAGCACGCGGGTCAACTCGGTATCGAAAGGCGCAGCGTTCGCGGTCATGTCGTCCTCGCGCGATGAACGGCCCGAAAGCAAGTGCCGGACCCTCGCCAAAGCCTAGTCCCGACCGGACTGGCTTTCAAGCTGACTCATGACGGATGGCGCTTCGTCGGCGAGAGCGCTTCGCGGACTGTGGCCTGAGAAGCGCAGTCAGGGCTTCGCATGACGCGCGGCGAGCGCGGCAAGGTCGCGGCGGACCCAGTCGGCGTCGGCGGCGAATTTTTCGTCGGACATGCCGGGCTGGCGGAACAGCGTGAGCGCCACTTCGGCGCCCGCGCCGTTCTGATAAACGCGCAATGGTACGTAGACCTCTTCACCGTTCGGCAGACCGACGTAATGATCCATCACGCCGAGCGCGTTGTGACCGGTGAAGCGGATCGTCACATCGCCTTCGGGACCGCGGGCGCGCCAGTGGTCGCCCAGGTCTTCGAGCGTGGACTGCGCGAGTCCGGACGCCCATGTCGGAAAGACCTCCGGATGCCAGATCGCTTCATAGAGCTCGCGCCAATCGCGATCGATCGTGACGGTGAGGGTCTGCGTTTGCATCGTCACATGAAGATCACGTTTCGATCTTCGACATCACCGCGGTCGCCGGATCGTAGCGATAACCCTTTTGCGCGAGCTGCTGCGCCATCTTGTCGCCGATCATCTTCTGCTGCGACTCGCGGAACACGAGTTCGTGATCCGGCTTCAGGCGCTCCAGCTCGACCGCGAGCCTGCGCATCAGCGCGACTTCGCCGGTGCTGCGAGCATCGATAAAGAGGATCTTCTCGTTGGCCACATCGAGACGCTGGCGCAAGTCCTTCGCGTAGGTGACCCATTGCTCGGCGTTGGCGCGGAGATCGTCATAGGCCTTCGAATGCGCCTTCGCCTGCGCCGAGATCTGACGCTGCAGCGACGCGAGCTCCGACTCGTCGCCCTGCTCCTTCTCGACGAGGCGCTTCGCGAGATCGGTCGCGTTCTTCTCGGCGGCCTCGGCGCGCTCGCGCAACGCGTTGACATCGTTCGACACGCGCGCGAGTTCGGCGCCCTGCTCGGCCTTCTCTTCCATGAACGCGCTGATCTGCTTGCGGGCTTCATCCAGCTCGGCGCTGACACGGCCAGCGTGATCGCGGTACGCGGTAATTTCGGCGTTTCGCGCAGCTGCGTTCTCACGCTCCGCCGCGAGCGCGACGCGCACTTCGTTCAACTCCACCTCCAGTGCGGCGACGTGCGCGAGGCTTTCGCTCGCCTGCGCCTCGGCGGCCTGCGCGCGCCCGTGCGCGGCGATCGCATCCTGCGACCAGCGTTCGACTTCAGCCGATTTCTCCTGCGATGCGAGGCTCAACGCTTCATGCTGTTGCCGCGCCTGATCGCGCTCTTGTGCGATGCGCGCGAGCTCGTCGTCCTTGCCCGCCATCAATGCATGCAGTTGCGCGTGATCCTGAAGCACGCGGTCGCGCTCTTGCGCAATGCGCGCAAGCTCTTCGTCCTTGCCCGCGAGCGATGCGCTCAACTGCTCGTGCTGCTCCCGCGCCTGATTGCGCTCGTCGGCGATGCGCGCGAGTTCCTCGTCCTTGCCAGTCAGCGACGCGTGCAAATTGCCGTGCTGCTCGCGTGCCTGATCGAGCTCATCGGCGAGACGCGCGAGCGCTTCGTCCTTGCCCGACATCGACGCATGCAATTCCGAATGGTCCTGCCGCGCCTGATCGCGCTCTTGTGCGATGCGCGCGATGTCTTCGTCCTTCGCCGACAACGCCGCGTTCAGCGCATCCTTCGCGCGCCGCTCTTCTTCGAGCGACGCCTTCACGGCTTCCAGTTGCGCCTCGCCCGCCGATACGCGCTGCAACGCTTCCTCGACGCGCGTCTCTGCGGTCTGCGCGCGCGCCGTGACGGCTTCGAACTCCTGGCGCAAGCGCGCGACCGACTCTTCCGATGCCCGCAACGCGCTCACCATCTCCGTCATTTGCTGGCGGCTCTTCGCGGCCTCGTCGCCGGTCTTCTGGAACTCGGCGAGCGCCTCGTCACGCTCCGCGAGCGCGGTCGAAAGCCGCTGGCTCACCGCAGACAGACGCTGGCCGGACATCCGTTCGGTTTCGTCGCGAGAAACGGTCCAGAGCCGCCGCGCGACGTTCACGTGCGTCTCGGCGAGGTCGTCGGGGAGTCCGGTCGGCGCCTGCTGCTGCGGCACGTCCGGGGAACGCGCCTCGCGCCAGCGTTGCAGGCCTGCCGCGATGGCGACGACCGAGCCGCTGCCGGCCTCCGTCCAAACGGTCACGGGGGAAACCTTGCGGCCTTCTTGCGTCAGGCGGTCGGCGATCGACGCGATTTGCTCGTCGGTAATGATGTCTACGTCTGTGGGCATAAGCGCCTCGAAAATCAGTGGCGTCGCACTCAAAAAACTGCGATACGTTGTTACATTCGGCTGAATCCGCGCCAGGGCGGAACGGGATGATACCCATTTTCCACGCCTCGCCATTGCGCAGCGCGTCACGTGCCCTCGAAAACGGGATTTTGCAGCGAGAGTGTATCGCTTGAGAGGCGATAATTTCGAGACGTAATACGTTATTCACAGAAACGCATCGAGCCCGGACGGGCCATCCGTCCGGGCTTCATTGAATCGAGCAAACCGCGCGCTTACGGCCTTGCGAAAACCGGACCGAGCCCGATGACGTTCGCATCTGTCGAACGCGCGCCCGATGCAAAGGCGCCGTTCACCGGCGCACCGTAGGCGGTCAGGCCCTTCGCGGCATCGACGCGCGCCTGCGCGGCCTGGATGTTTTGCGGATACTGCGTCTGGTCGCTCGCCGGATCGTAACCGGCCTTTTGCAGCTCGACGAGCTGCGCGCGTACTTCCGCACGGGTGATCGGCTGGTTCGACTGCGCGAACGAGAAAGCCGGAAGCGCGACAGCGGCAGCGACGATAAGCGATTGGATGACTTTCATGATTGACCTCCAGAGAATGGGATGGAAACCCGTCTTGTCGATCCGCGCCGTGTTGCGAATCGTTCGGGCATGGAGGTATTAGAACCGGCGCACGTATCTGGCTTGTTTCGCGGCACGCAGGTTATGAAACGCCGTGTGTCGGGCTTCACTGCGGATACAGTGCGATACAAAGAGGACGGCCCGCCGCGCCGTCTACAATCGGCTTGCCGTATCGAAACAGGACACGATCGGGACCACACAGGGAGGAGACCCATGCAGACCCCGCGCCCTTCGCTGAACGCCCTGCGCGCGTTCGAGGCCGTGGCGCGCCTGCGCAGCATGACGCTCGCCGCGCAGGAGCTGTGCGTCACGCACGGCGCGATCAGCCGGCAGGTGAAGGCGCTCGAGGACACGCTCGGCCTCACGCTGCTCGTGCGCTCCGCGCAGTCGTCGGACCCGACGCCCGAAGGCAGGCGCCTCGCCGAGGGACTTACTACCGCGTTCAATCTCATCGACGCGAGTATCGAGCAGTTGAAGCCCGAGCCGCTCACGCTGTCGTGCTCCGCGACCATCATGATGAACTGGCTGATTCCGAGGATCGCGGGGTTTCATCGGCGCTATCCGCAGACCGAGCTCAAGTTCAACATGAACTACGACCAGATCGATTTCGTGCGCGACAAGATCAGCGTCGCCATTCGCGCGAACACGATCGAGCCGCCGAAGGACGCGGTCACGCGCACGCTCATCGACGAATGGATCGGGCCGGTGTGCTCGCCGGAGTATGCACAGTCGATCGGACTCGCAACGCCTGCCGATCTCGCGCGCGCAAAGCTGCTGTCCACCCGCACGCGCCCGGAGGCGTGGACGGACTGGTATCACGCGACGAACCTCGCGCCGATCGCCGGCGCGAGCGCGGATGCCTACGATCACTTCTATCTGCTGATTCAGGCGGCCGTGTGCGGTCTCGGCGTGGCGCTCGTACCGCAGTTGCTCGTGATGAACGATCTCATGTCCGGCAAGCTCGTTGCGCCGTTCGGCTTCGCGCCGGGTCCGCGTCAGCTCGTGCTGTGGGTCGCGCCGCATCTGCGCGCGCATGCCGACGTCGCGCAGCTGGAGCGCTGGCTGATCGAAGAGATGAACGAAAGTCTGGAGCAGATGACCGCGTTCCTGCGCGCGCGGGACGACGAAGCGCTCAGGACGTGAAGAACATGCCGTAGAGCGCGCTCGCACGCGAGAGGCGCGCGTGCATCGCGATCGCCGCGGCGATGCTCTCGTTGATCCGCCGTGCCTCGCAGAGCCATCGAAATCGCCCGTCTTCGATGAAACCTCACGAAGCCCCGGTCCATGAAGCGCCGTCGCGCACGTCGCCGAAGAAAGACGCGCGGCCGATCTGTCCGCCTTTCAGCACGATTTCGATCCCGTCGCGCGCCGGATCGTCGGACCACGCGCGGCACAGCGGCGCGCCCGGCGCCATGGCCGCCGCGACGCTCAATGCCGTGATGCCGAGCCTGCTCGCCACTTCGCCGGAACTGTCGCCGCCCGCGACGACGACGCGGCGCAACGGCGTGCGATCGAGCAGCCGGCGCATCACCTCGGCAAGCGCTTCGCCAACCCGGCGCGCGGCGTCCGCGCGGCTCAGTCCGGCGTGCGACGCCATGTCGTCGAATGCGAGCACGGCGGGGTCGTCCGGGCCTTCGGCGCTGAAGACGATCGGGCTTTCGCCAGCGCACACCGCACGAACCGCGGCGCCGGTCACGCGTTCGATTTCGGCTTCGCGAGATTGCGCATTATCGAGTGCGCGGCGCAAGTCCAGGCGCTCGACGCAAAAGCCGTGCTCGCGCGCCCAGCGAATCTGCCCCGCCGTCACGGGCGAACAGCTTCCGCTGACGGCCGCGATCACAGCGGCGGGCGATGCGTCGGGCAAGCCCGGCGTCTGCGGCACGAGCCCGTTCGCGCGCCAGTGCGCCGCGAGCGCGTACTGCAGTCCCGACGACGACGCCGTGAACACGCCCTCGCCGCGCGCCTCCCACACGAGCTTGCCCGCGGCGGCGAGCGTCTCCTCGTCGAGCACGTCGATCATGACGACGGGCGTGCCGTCGTTCGCGAGCGCGCTCAGGCGTTCGCGAACATCCGGCGAACGCAACTGCACGAAATCGATCAGGCGGATGCGCCGCTCCGTCTGCCGGCCCAGATGCACGCGCAGGTCCGCTTCGTCCATCGGCGTGACGGGATGACGCGACATCGTAGGATGACGGTCGAGCCGATGGCCCTCGCCGTCCACTGCCGCGAACAGATTGCCGAAGGCCTGATAGCGCTTGAGGCGCGGCGCGCCGACGATCATCGGCGACCACCTGCCGCGCATCTGCGCGACGCCGATGTCGATCGCGCGGCCTATCGAACCCGTGTGCGGCGATGAATCGAAAGTCGAGCAGACCTTGTATTGCAGGATGGGCGCGCCCAGCGCGGCGAGGCTCGCAAAGGCGTGCGGCAACTCGTCGTCCATCCATTGCGGACTGCGCCCGCGCGATGATCCCGCCAGCCCGACGCAACGCACATCGGGAAAGCGCGCGAGCAGTTCGGGCGCGGGCGCTTGCAGGCACAGAAGCGTCGGCACGCCGGCGGCGGTCATCGCTTCCATCGCGTCGGTGGAACCGGTGAAGTCGTCGCCGTAGTACGCGAGCAGCAGGCCGTCCGGCCATTGCGTGCTCATTTCCAGAACTCCAATGCGCTCTTCAGCGCAGGGCTGCGTTGCGCATGACGGGCGAGCGGCACGCCTTCGATCGCAGCGACCCAGGACTCGCGCAATGCCTCGACGCCCGCCGCGACGCCGCCCGGATGCCCGAAAATGCCGCCGCCCGCCGTGTGAATGAGATCCGCGCAGCCGATTGCGGCATACGTGTCCGCCGCCTGCAAGCCCGTCTGGCCCGAGCTGAACACGGGCATCGCGGTCAATGGCGCTTCGTCCATCACCGGCGACAGGACCGCGCGGGCCGCCGCGATCACGCTTTCGTCGGATTCGCTGAACTTGTTGCGCAGGCCGTTTACGTGCAGATGATCCGCGCCCGCGAGCCGCCACAGCATCTGCCACGGCGCATAGTCCCAGCCGAGCGCTTCGGCGCGCGTCAGATAACCCCAGCCCGCGCGATGCGCGTGGATCGGCAACTGACTGTGCTTGCGCAACTCGGTCATGCCGACGAGACCGATCGAATTGAGCACCGCCATCACGCACGTGCCGCCCTGTTCGAGCACGAGATCGTGACGACGCTTCATCTGATCGAGATCGCCTGTCACGTTGAACGCGACCATCACCTTCTTGCCGGTGCGCTCGGCGTGATCGTTCACGACGCGCATCACCGCGCGCACGCGTTCGTCGAACGGGCAATGCGAGCCGTCGCCTTGCAATTCGTCATCCTTGATGAAGTCGATGCCGCCCGCCACCAGTTCCTTCACCTGCGCGGCGGTTTCCTGCGGCGAAAGCCCGACGCTCGGCTTGATGATCGTGCCGATGAGCGGACCGTGCGACACGCCCGACAGCTTGCGCGTACCCTCGATGCCGAACGCGGGCCCCGGATACGCCGCCGCGAATGACGCGGGCAGGCGCAGCCCGGTCAGACGCAAGCCCGACACCTGCCGCAATTCGAAGAGATTGCCCGCGATCGTCGACATCAGATTCGGCAGCGACGGCCCGAAGTTACCGATCGGCCACGAAAGTTCGAGCACGCATTGCGTATAACGCTTCGATGCGGCGCCTCCCGGGAGACTCGGCGTCTCGGCATGGCCCAGCACTTCGAGCCGTTCGATGCGCGCGCCCGAGCGAGCCTTGAGTTCGGGCGTCTCGTTGGGCAGCGCGATGAAGGTGCCGCTCGACTGCTCGCCCGCGATGGTCTCGGCGGCAAGGCCCGGATCGACGCCGGTTTCGAGCCAGTAAGTGGCGTGGATGCGTTCGGTCACAGTCAGTTCCTCGATGGCGATTCGGTTGCGATCTTGCTCGTGCAGCGCGCAATTTTCAGGTGATACGGCGAATGCTCTCCGCGATTTCCTCGCGGTCGAACACCTTCTTCCAGTCATCGCGCATCAGGCGCGGCTTGCCGAATTCGATCGCCTTGTTGCACGCATCGGAGAATGCGCCGGGAATCTCGTTGAAGATCACTGCGCCGAGAATGTTCATGTGGCCGAGCAGGAAGTCGCGCGCCGCCTGTTCGGGCACGCCGCGCCTGATCGTCTCATCCATCGCTTCGCGCATCACGTAGAGCAGCGTCGCGCAGATGGTTTCCGACAGGCCCGGCTCCAGGATCGCCATCTGATCGACGGTCAGCCGATACGAACGCAGGATCGGCGCGTAGATCACCTTCGCGACGGCCTCGCCCAGATCGAACGCTTCCTCCGGCCCTTGCATCAGCGCGCTGACGATCGACTGCTTCGCGTGCGCGCCGCCGAAGTGGTCATGCAACGACTTCTCGTCGAGGTCGTAGTTGAAGATGATCGGATGGCACGGATGCGCGACGAAATACGTCAGATCCTTGCGGTCCGGAAGATGGCCGGCGAAAGGCGCGGCGGCATCGAGCGTCATGACCATCGTGCCCGGCGACAGCTTGGGCGCGATGTCGTGCGAGAGCTTGCCGATCAGCGTATCGGGCACGGCGAGGATCACGACCTGCGCACCGTCGAGCGCGGCATCGGCGCTGACGCATTCGATACCGAGTTCATCCTTCAGCCGCTTCTGTCCGGCCGCGCCCGGCTCGACATGCGCGACGCGATAGTCCGACTTCAGCAGGTTGCTCGAGAGGCGCACGCCCATCTTTCCGCCTGCTCCGAATAACGCGATCTTTTCCTTCATTTCGATGACTCCGGTGTGAGGTGAGTGTTCAATGTGCGTTGGCCGCGACGGCATCCGGCGCGCGTTCCTGACTCGTGCGTCCGATGGCGAAGGCGAGCGCGGCGGACATCAGCATCATTGCGCCGACGATCAGCATCGGCAGTTGATACGAGCCCGTCGCGTCCTTCGCCATGCCGGTGATGTACGGCGCGACAAAACCCGCGAGATTTCCGACCGTGTTGATGAGCGCGATGCCCGCTGCCGCCGCCGCACCCGAAAGAAAGCGCACGGGCAGCGCCCAGAAGTTCGGCAGCGCGGAGAAGATCGCGCAGGCCGTCACGGTGATCACGGCGATGGTCGCGGCGGGCGAGCCCATCTGCATCGCGAGCGGCACGCTCAACGCGCCGATCAGCGCCGGCACGCCGATATGCCACGAGCGCACGCCGCGCTTGGTTGCGTCGCGGCTCCACAGGAACAGGGCGATCGCGGCCGGCAGATACGGAATCGCGGTGATCAAACCCTTCTGGAACACGTTGAAGTGCGTGCCGAAGCGCGCCTCGAAGCCGCCGATGATGGTCGGCAGGAAGAACGCGAGCGCGTAAAGCCCGTAGATCAGGCCGAAGTACATCAGCGCGAAGAGCCAGACACGGCCACTCATCAGCGCGGCGACGGGGTTGCCGTGGACCTTGCTGGCCGATGCGCCTTTCGCGCGGTCTTCCTCGTCGAGGCGCGTCGTGAGCCAGTCGCGCTCGGCGGCCGTGAGCCAACGGGCGTCAGCGGGTTTGTCCGCGAGATAGAACCACGCGATCACGCCGACCAGAATGGCAGGAATCGCGACGCCGAAGAACATGATGCGCCAGCCGGCGAGATCGAAGAAGCCGTGCGCCTGGATCAGAAGCGCGGCGAACGGCGCGCCGATGACGATCGTGAGCGGTTGCGCGAGATAGAAGAGCGCGAGGATGTGGCTGCGATGCTTCGCGGGCACCCACGTGCTCAGGAAGAGAATCGCGCCGGGAAAGAAACCCGCTTCGGCAACGCCCAGCAGAAAGCGCAGCGTATAGAGCCCGTTTACGCTGCTCACCCAGGTAAAGAGCAATGCGACGATGCCCCACGTCACCATGATGCGCGCGAGCCAGCGGCGCGCGCCGAACTTGTGCAGCGCGAGATTGCTCGGAATCTCCAGCACGATATAGCCGATGAAGAACACGCCCGCCGCGAAACCGAACTGTGCGGCGGTGAGGCCGAGATCCTTGGTCATTCCGTTCGGGCCGGCGAACGAGATCGCGGTCCGGTCGAGAAAGTTGATGAAGAACATCAGCGCGACGAACGGCACGAGCCGCCACGACACTTTTCTGATCGCCGATCGCTCGACGGACTGCGTTTGCACAACGTTCATGTCTCCTCCAGGCGTGGCGCACGAGTGTGGTCAACTGGTGTGACGAGTAGACCATCGCCGGAGGGATGCGAGACATAGGTGCAAACGCCGAATCGGATCGATTTTTTCTCACAGCTTACGGCGATATATTCACGTCTTTATCCATAAACCGCCATAGTGGTGCTGCGAAAATCTCACAGCGTTCGGTCTCCGGGCCGAGCCGGTCGTCGAGCCGAAGTGTCGCCGGCTGCCGCTCACGAATTCAGCGGCGTCGCGGGTGACCCAAAGCCTCATCGACGCGTGCATACCGAACAGGCATCGACCTTCATCGGGATGACTCGCCGATGAAGGTCGTTCGCGTCAGCGCCTTCACGCCGCGACGCGCAATGCCCGCGTTCCGCCTTTCCCCCGGCTCACCGCTGCCAGCGCCGCGAGGCTGATCACCGCCGTGAACATCATGTAGAAGCTGGGCGCCGCCTTGCTGCCCGTCGCGCTCAGCAACCAGATGATGATCGCGGGCGTGAATCCGCCGAACACCGTCACGCCGATGTTGTAGCCGATCGACATGCCCGTCGCGCGCGTGGACACCGGAAAGATTTCCGACATCAGCGCAGGCAGCGCGCCGAAGTAGATCGCCTCGAGCAACGCGAGCCACGCGACGAGTGCGAACAGTGCAGGCACCGACACATGCGACACGACATACGCGAACGCCGGATAGCCCGTCGCGAAGAGCAGCAGCGCCGCCGTCGACATCTGCTGCTCGCCGCGAAACCCGTCGATGCGTCGAGATTCAGCTCGCGGATCGCGAACGTCGGCACATACTGCAACAGGTAGTTCACCGCCGTCGATACCGTCAGCGCGCCGATCGAGACGAGCAGCAACGCCTTCTGCTGCGTGAATACATCGCGCACGGGCGTGGCCGTGTGGTCGGCTTCGGTGTAATCGGCCGCGTCTCGCAGATAGCGTCGCAGGAACAGGCCCGCCGGTCCGATCAGCAAGCCGAAGAAGAACGGAATGCGCCAGCCCCACGCTGCGAGCTCCGTGGCGGGCATCATTTCGGCGCGCTCACCGGCGATCACGCTCGGCAGCGCGGTCGCGCTCGAAGGCGACCCCCGCCCGCCGACGCTCGTCGCCACACCCATCGACGAGCCTTTGCTCAACGAGCGCCTGTTGCAGGTCACCGTGATGCGCGAGCGCCGACTTGCGCCTGCGGTCGATCAGTTTCTGAGCACGCTGACGAACGCGTTGCGCGAAAGTCTGGGCGCGCCGCCCGCCACGCGCGAAGAGAAAAAAACGTTAGGCGGTCATTGCGTGGCGACCCACCACGTGGTGCCGGCGGCGTCGCAAAAGCCGCCTCTGAAGTCGTCATCGGCGCGTTTGCGCGTGGGCGCTTGCACGCTTTGCGCGCCGTTGTGGATGGCGCGGTCGTAGACGGCCTGTACGTCGCGCACGTAGACGTGGATATGCGGCCCCGGCGATTGCTGATCCGTTGCGCCACCGCCGATCATCACGATGCTGTCGTCGATGCGCACTTCGGCGTGCATCAGCGAGCCATCAGGACGATCGAAGCGGCGGACCAGTTCGGCTTCGAAGACTTTCTGCAGAAATGTGATGGTCGCTTCCGCGTTTTCGCAGATGAGGTACGGACTGATGGAGGGGTAGGTCGGGGGTTTCCAGGCGTTCATGGCCATGCCTCGTTTGATCGTCGCGGCTCATCAGGGTAATGGAATCCCGCGTGGGCTTCAAACCCCTTCCACCTCATCCACCTCATCCACATCGACCAACTTCTTCGACACTGCCTTAGGCACCTCGGCCGTCGCTTGCGGCGCGGGCTCATACCGATGCACATCGTGCGTCACGAAGCCCAGATCATGACTCGGCACTTCGAACCACTCCGGATGCCCGAACGATCGACGAATATCTTCCAGCCCGCTTGCCCAGTGCTCGTCCATCGTGTCGTTGCTGAACTCGTAGTCCTTGTAGTGCCCTTCGAAGAACTTGTTCTTGTAGATGAGATGCACGACGTTCACCGCGCCGCCATCCGCGATTTTCTGCGCCTCGCGCAACAGCGGATGCGAGCGCCGCGTCTTCTCGGGAACGTGCTCCAGCAGTTCCTTGATAAGCCGCGCATGCTTTTGATTATGCGAAACGAAATCGGTGATCGCGCGTGTTCGGCTCGAATACTGAATGTCCTTCGTGCGTTCGCTCACGTCGAGAAAATCGCCCGGCAGCGTGCCGCGCGCGCTCCACAGATCCACCTGGAACACGAGCGTGTCCTTGTGCTGGCTTTCGCGAATGATCTCCGTCAGCGGGGTGTTCGACACGAGACCGCCGTCCCAATAGAACTCGCCCTCGATCTCGACAGCAGGAAAGCCCGGCGGCAACGCGCCCGACGCCATGAAGTGCTCAGGCGCGAGACGCATCTTCGTATTGTCGAAGTAGACGAGGTTGCCCGTGCGCACATTGACCGCGCCCACCGACACACGCATGGCGCCATCGTTGATGCGGTCGAAATCGGCGAACTGCAGCAGCGTCGAGCGTAACGCGGACGTATCGTAGTAACTCACGTCGCTCGGGCGCTTGCTCTTCGTGACCGGTCCGAGATCGGGCACATGCACGCGCGGCGAAAAGAAGCCCCTCTGTCCTTCGGTCAGCGCGCGCGCCGCCGCCCACATGCTCGAAAACTTGCGGCCGATATTGCCGAAGCCGAACGCCGCAGGCAGGAACGCGCCGACATGTCCGATCAGATCCGCAGGCTGGCAGATCGTGTTCCAGAACCCGCGCAGCGCGGCCACGCGGTTTTCGGGCGCATTGCCCGCGATGATCGCAGTATTCAGCGCGCCGATGGAAATGCCCGATGTCCATGTCGGATCGACGCCGACTTCCGCGAGCCCTTCGAACACGCCGGCCTGATAGGAGCCCAGCGCGCCGCCGCCTTGCAGCACGAGGCAGACGTCATCGTAATCCGGCAGCGCGACGTGGTTCGCCTGCGTGAGTGTGTTGCGTTGACTGCGGCGCATGGATTCCCCTTATTGCATGAACCAGCCGTGGCTCACCACGACCGACTGCCCTGTCAGCGCATTCGATTCGAAGCCCGCGAGGAACGCGACCGTGTTCGCGACATCGGCGACGGTCGTGAATTCGCCATCGACCGTTTCCTTCAGCATCACGTTCTTCACGACTTCTTCTTGCGAAATGCCGAGCGCCTTCGCCTGCTCGGGAATCTGCTTCTCGACGAGCGGCGTGCGCACGAAACCGGGGCACACCACATTGGCGCGCACGCCGCGCGATCCGCCTTCCTTCGCGACGACACGCGCGAGTCCCAGCAAACCATGCTTCGCCGTGACATAAGCCGACTTCAGTTTCGATGCCTCATGCGAGTGCACCGATCCCATGTAAATGATCGAGCCGCCCTTGCCCGATGCGTACATGTGCTTGATCGCGGCTTTCGTCGTGAGGAACGCGCCGTCGAGATGGATCGCGAGCATCTTCTTCCAGTCGGCATACGCATACTCTTCGATCGGCGCGACGATCTGAATGCCCGCGTTCGACACCAGCACGTCGATGCCGCCCAGCTTGGCCACCGCCTCTTCGATGCCGGCGTTCACCGCGTCTTCGCTCGTCACGTCCATCGATAAGGCGATCGCCTTGCCGCCCGCCTCTACGATGCTGTCCGCAACTTTCTGCGCATTCGCGAGGTTCAGGTCGGCGATGACGACCGCCGCGCCGTCGGCCGCGAGCTTGCGCGCCGTCTGTTCGCCGATGCCGCTCGCTGCGCCCGTGACGAGCGCGACTTTTCCTTGCAGTGCCATGTGCTTGTTCCTTAACGATTCGAAGTTATTGATTGACGGCGAGCCTGAGCTCATCCGGCGGCGCGAGATAGTCATAGGCGACTTCGCCGATATCGAGCGTGAGATTCGCGATGACATGCCGCGCGCCGACCACCTTGCGCACCGGCAGATCCGCGACGGGCGCGAGCGCATGCGCATGCAGTTCCAGCGCGGCCGGGCCTTCCCATGCGCCGAGCACGCTCACGTCGCGCAGAAAGAAGCGAACCAGTTCGCACACGCGCGCGGTGCCATCGACATGCGGCAGCACCTTCAGCAAATAGTTCGGCGTATCGGCGAGCTTCTTGCGCTCGGCTTCGAGATCGAGCGGACGATACTTGTAGCCCATCGTGCCCGTCGCGATCCGCTGCGTGCCGTAGTCGAGCGTGCCGAGCAGCGTGTCCTTGCCGTCGACTGAAAGACGCGGCGATGCGAGCTTCTTCGGAAAGCCCCAGATCTCGCGGCCGCCCGCAATCGGCCCTTCGTCGTCGAGATACATCGCGTGCGTGTAGCTGCCCTTCCGGCCATCCGGATCGATGACGGAGATCACCTGGCCACTTTCGGTGTAATCGCCGAAGCCGGATGAATCCGGCATGCGAATGAACTCGTAGTGCACGAGACCGTTGTCGACTTCGAGCGGCTCGGGGACCACGGCGCGCAACGCATCGAGATCGGTCTCATAGGAGATGATGAAGTACTCGCGATTGAGAAAGCGGAACGGCGGGCGCGGATAAGCAGGATTGTGCACCGGCATGGCGAACGCATTCCTGCGGATGTCATCTTGTTTCACTGGGTCGCCCCTAAGTTGAGAACAGGCACGATAGTAGATGCAGTCAATGACATTTGTCGCAGACGGCAGGCAGCGAACGCACGCATGCCGGCGCACTGCAACCGGCAAATATCCCGCTGCGTCAAAGTCTTATGCACGCCCGCTGATGAATTGCAGTTTTTTGTGCAATATACTGTTGCCTCAGCGGCGCAGACACGGAACGAGCGTGACGTTGCCGCCCGGCTCACACACGCATGAGCGTGATCGGCCGGTGTACCCCAGGTTGAAGCGGAATATCGAGTCTTTTGTTTCTTGCGGTGCGAAGCAACGGCCCACGCGTTGCTTTGCCTTTTCGAAGGCCATCTCCTCCAAGCGAGTCTCCGATGAAAACGTCCTTGAAAAAATCCCTCGTGCTTTTGGTGCTGACGGCATTCGCGGCGCCGACGCTGTCATTCGCGGCCGCAGAGTACCCCGACAACAAGCCGCGGCCCGCGTATCACAAGAAAGGCCAGAAGCATCATCACAAGAAGTCGACGCCGCCCGCCTCGCAATCGCAATAAGCGGCACTGCTCACACACGCACGGGCGTCCGTTATGGACGCCCGTACATTTTCTTCTGGCGCCGTCCGGCGCGATATCAGCTTGCCTGGATACGGTGCGCCGCGAGACTCAGCACGCGTTCGGGCACATCGACATCGATGGGCTTCACGAGATGTTGCGCAAGCGATCCACCGCGATGTGATGCTCGCCATTCGGCGAGTTGCCCGTCGTTAGCGCAAATCGGCACGGCGCGCGACAAGATCCAGCCCAGCGAGCCATGCGCGCGCACCACGCGATGCTCCGGCTCGAACAGGCTCCGCGATGCGAGCGCCGCTTCGATCGCGCGCAGCACGGGCTGATGCTCGGGACGACCGTAAGTACCGAGCCATTCCGCGTTCTCGGACAAGGTGTCCGCGAGAAAGCCGCGACCGTCGAGCGCGCGCATGCGGGTCCAGTCGGCGCTCATGCGATACACCGCATACGACCCGGATGCGACCAGCGCCCTGAAGCGCGATTCGCTCACACGCAGCGCTTCCTCCCTCACGGCGCGTTCGACGAGATCCGCGGCCTGGCGCGGCACGAGCCCGACTTCAAACAATTGCGTCTGATGGACGCACGCGCGCGGAAACTATTGCCCGCTCGAGACGAGACGTGCGCGCATTGCATCGAGGCGCGCCGCGTCGATATGGCCGCGCGTTGCCATCGCTTCGAGCGCCGCCAGCACAGATGCCGTGCCACAAAGCGATGCCGCTTTCGCGTCCGCATCGAGCTCGAAGGCGGCGGAGCGTTTTGCGCCGCGCGCGCGCCAGATTTTCGCGCACGCGAAGAACGCCGCGACGAAGGCGAGTCCGGGGAGGCTCACGCGCCACACATCTTCATCGGATGAGATCGCGAAAACGATGCAGGGTATCGACAAGAGCGCCGTCACCGAAAGCACGGTCCATGCAAAATCGAGCAAGATCGTTTTGCGTTGCGTCGCGTGCCCGACTTCGTGCGCGACGATGATCTGAAGCAAGGGCTCCGGTAACGTCAGCGTGGCGCGATCCACATCAATGCGATTGAACAAGGCTTCGTAGCAGGGCCCGGCGCAGCCCGTGACGAAGCGCACATGCGGCGGCGTAACGTGCAGCGCGGCGGCATCGGCGGCAACGAGCGCGAGGATATGCTGTTCTTCCACGCGAAGCCGCTTCATGATCATTGCCCCGGATGATCGGTCCACTCGCTGCGCGCCTGCCACGCATCGATCTCGGCGGTCAGCTTCGCCAATTTGGCGCGCACGAGCTCGAGCCCGGGGCCGCCCAGCACGAGATGCCCCGGCGGCTCGGACGACGTGACCGCTTCGATGATGACCTGCGCGGCGCGCGCCGGATCGCCCGGCTGCTTGCCGCTGCGCTCCGCGATGGCCGCGCGCCGGCTACCCGAGGTCTGTGCGTAATCGTCGATCGGCCCGCGCGTCTGTTTCAGCGACCGGCCTGCCCAGTCCGTGCGGAACGGGCCGGGCTCGACCGCCGTGACCTTGATGCCGAGCCCTTCGGTCTCGCGGGCGAGCGCTTCGCCCAGGCCCTCGAGTGCGAACTTGGTCGCCGCGTAATAGCCGCTGCCCGGATTGCCGACGAGCCCGCCCACCGACGTGATGTTGACGACATGCCCGGAGCGTCGCTCGCGCATGCGCGGCAGCACGGCCTTGATCATCGCGGCGGCGCCGAAGAAATTCACTTCGAACATCGCGCGCACTTCTTCGTCTTCGCCCTCTTCGACTGCCGAGAGATAGCCGAAGCCCGCGTTGTTCACGAGCACGTCGATATGGCCGAATGCTGCGTAGGCATCGTCGATTGCAGACTTGATCTGGTCGGTGTGCGTGACGTCAAGCGGCACCGCGATTGCGCGGCCCTGGGCGCGTTCGACGATATCGGCGACGCTCGCCGGATCGCGGGCGGCGACGACGGCGCGCCAGCCCTTGTCGATCACGGCGCCGGCCAGTTCGCGGCCGAAGCCGGTCGAGCAGCCGGTGATGAACCAGACGGGGGTGTCGTTATTGCCGTTGGAAGCGGACATTGCGCTACTCCATGAAAAACGCGCGCACACCGCTCATTCTGACCGGAATGCGCGACGCGTGTGTCGCAGGGATCGAAACGAATATGCGGGCCTATCGCAGCGCGGGCATGCGAATCGCCCGATGATTGCGCGGCTCGAACAGAACCGTCTGCTCGATGCGGGCAGCGATCTGCTTCCAGCCGGCGAGCTCCTCGTCGAGCACGGCGAGCGTCAAAAGAATCCGCTCACGATCGTGTTTCGTGGGCGCGGCTTGTGCGTTTTCGCGCAGCGACGCAAGCGCCGCCTCACGCGCGGCAATCTGTTTCGCGATTCGTTCCCGAAGGCACTTCAGTGATTGGTCCATTTTCGTATGACAGGATGATGTCACCGATGACCTCAGCAAACCGCGCGCCTTGCAGTGCGCTTTCACGAGCGCGCCGCGTTGACGCGTTTCTGCAGCGTTATCCGGCATCGCCCGAACTGATCACGGATTGCATGCTCTTCAATAGCTTCGTCAGATAGCGAAGCAAGCCGACCGTATCGCCAAATTCGACGAAGCCGGGCCTGACACCATCGCTGAAGAGCAGCGTGCCGTCCAGCGTGTTATCGACAATCAGCCCGGCGTACGCGGCGTGTGGTCTGTATTCGTCGGCAGCGAGGCTGAACGTATTGCCGTTCACAGCGGCATCACGCAGACGCATGAGAAATTGCACTTCGGGCGCGCGCGACGCGGATAACCGGTGAAGATCGAAGTACTCGGCGACCGCAAGAATTGCATTCGTGCACGGGACGAGCAGCGCAAAAGCGATGCGCTTTTCAGCCGTGTCGAACGATGGCCACGACAGCGCGTCTTGCGGCTGCGGGCTTTTGGTCGGCGTGCCGTCTTCGCTATGCGTATGCGCTTCAGGATGCGAACGTTTGCGCGCAAGTAAGGGCTGTGCCTTCGCGAAGTCCGGCGGCGGCGCACCGTGCTCGATCCAGTCGGAAAAGAGGCTCGCGTAAGCGTAGAGCGTCGTCAGTTGCGCTTCGATGAAGGCGACGCCCACTCTGCAGGCGTCTGGATGGCGACTTTCGGACATGGCGTCTCCTTTGCGTTTCCTCCCTGTATGCAATCACCGGGCCTGATTCGAAGTCGGTTTGCGTCATTGACAGTTAGTTGCGAGAAGGGACAAAGCTGGCCAACGCGAATCGTTCTATATATTTTGGATACCGAATCAATTTCAGCCACGCCAAACCGCCTCCGACACAAGGCGGAGTCACGCGAATACAGAAGACATGCGATGCGTTCGATCTGAAATCGAAGCGTACGAAAGGAAAAGGGGCAATGACGCGCGCGGGTCGGACCGCGCGCGGCGCGTCGCGTTACTTGGCCGCTTCCTCGGTCTTCGGCGCAGGAGCCGATCGCGCGAGGCGATTCGTTTCCAGGTACACGGCGCGTTCCGCATCCGCCGCCGAAACTTCGCCGGCCGCGCCGCCCGTGAGATCGATTCGGGGCGCGCCCTGCACGAGGCAGGTCCAATAGCGATTGCCGCGGCACCAGACCTTGATCGCGCTACGCAGTTCCTTCTCGTTGAGCCCGAGCTCCTCCGCGTGCGTCATCAGATCCTCGAAAATGCCGACCTTCAGCGGAACCTTCGGCGCAGGATTCTTCGGAAACGCGAGCGGAAACCGCTTCTGCAGCTTTCCGATCGTATGCACGACAGGGTCCACCGGTTTCGATGGAGTCCCGGATTTCGCGGACTTAGCGGGATCGGCCGGCTTCGACGCAGCCGGCGGCGCGGGACGCCGCGCGCGCGGCGCCTTCTTCTTCGCTGCATTGCTTGCAGCCTGTTTTGCGAGTTGCTCTTTCAGTCCGGCGAGTTGTTCGAAGCCCATCACATCGTGCCTGTAGAAAACGTACCCGGATTTTAACAGCCTCCGGTGACGACCTCGTGGCCGCCGGCGGCGGCCTCATCGGACAAGCATCTGGCCCCGAAAAGACCGCCCTGCCGACATCGCGCTTACTGGCCGCCCGAATAGACGTTGCAGAATGGTCGCGGCGCGCAGTTGTTCGACATGGCGCCAGTCCAGTTCGATGTTCGCCCGCTCGCGCTCTGGCCCATCGCCACGCCGCCGTATGCGGTGTCGCCGGAAATTGGTGTGCTTTGGACGTCTTGCTGGCGGGGTGCGGGAATGGACTGCAATGTGTCGGTGGGTTCTTGTGCCTGAGTCAGAGTTCCGATTGAAAAGGCGGCCACGAGCGTGGTCGTAACGAGGAAGGTCTTCATGACTTTCTCCTTCAACGAAAGACTTGCCGCTGCCTGACGATACAGCCGCCAGGTGAACCAGGTGCGCATGAAACGCGCACCTATCAAACATATACCCAAGCCGCCGCGAAGTTAAATCTGAAAGTTCGTGCGACTGGTCTGGCGAGCCGAATCCCCGCATGAACGTTCGTCCGCGCATCGATCAATTGGATGCCCGCGACGGCCCTTCACTCTCCTTGAGCCGTGCCCGATGCGCGGCAACCTTTGCCCGATTCCCGCAGATGGCCATGCTGCACCAGCGCCGCGCATGCCCGCGCGTGTGATCCGCGAAAAGCAGCGTGCATTTCGGGCCTTCGCACGCCTTCACGTAAGTAAAGTCCTCTTCGCAGACGAGTTTCGCAAGCGCTTCGACCACCGGCATCAACAGCGATTCGGCGTTCGGCCAACGTCGCTGCATGCTGAACGCGAGACCGCTTGCAGCATTCGCATCGGCGACGATCACCGCATGTTGCTCGTCGCGCTGCAACACGCTGTTTAGCGGCTCGAGTTCGGCCAGATCCTTCGCCGATAACGGCCGCCCTTTCCTCTTTCGCACGAACGCACGAAACCATTCGCGCAGTCCGCGCGCCTTTGCTGCGACCTCGTCCAGCTCGGCAGGCGCGATTTGCGAACGCATTTGCGCCAGCACGTCGGCGGGCACCAGTTCCGCCTGTTCAAGCCATGACAGCAAGCCTTCGCCATCGCCGATCCAGTCGACGGGCTCATCGACCGGCGTCGCGATCGAGTTGAGGAAATGGAGGCCGGGCGCGTCGGCCACAAAAATCGCCGGGATGGGGCGGTAGTCCATTTTGCAATTCAGACGTGTTTCTAGGATGCCCCCATCGTAACCACTAAAAATACTCTTGACAAGTTACGGCGTTCATCCGTAACCTTCTTCACAGGCTTTTAACGGTTACACAACTTTTCCTGACCCTGCGGAGAAACGCTCATGTCCACCATTGCGCATCGTCATATCGACGTCGACGGTTTCAACGTGTTCTATCGCGAAGCCGGTCCGGCAGACGGCCCCAAACTGCTCTTGCTGCATGGCTTTCCCAGTTCGAGCCACATGTTTCGCGATCTCATTCCGCTGCTCTCCGAGCGCTTTCATATCGTTGCGCCCGATCTTCCGGGTTTCGGCCTGTCCGATATGCCGAGCCGCGACGCGTTCTCGTACACGTTCGATAACATCGCGAACGTGATCGATCGCTTTACCGAAGTGATCGGCTTCGATCGCTATGCGGTATATGTCTTCGATTACGGCGCGCCGACCGGCTTTCGTCTTGCGCTCAGGCATCCAGAGCGCATCACGGGGATCGTTTCGCAAAATGGCAACGCCTATGAAGAAGGATTGAGCGACGGCTGGAATCCGATTCGCGCGTACTGGCAAGCGCCCACGCAAGCGAACCGCGATGCGCTGCGCGCGCTGCTCACGAAGGAGACGACGAAGTGGCAATACACGCACGGCGTGCCCGACCTCTCCACGATTTCACCGGATGGCTACGCGCTCGACGACTACTACATGAGCCGCCCTGGCGCGCATGAAGTACAACTCGATCTCTTCGGCGACTACCGCAACAACGTCGCGCTATACCCCGCGTTTCAGGCCTATTTCCGCGAGCATCAGCCGAAGTTGCTGGCGGTGTGGGGCAAGAACGATCCGTTTTTCCTGCCGCCGGGCGCGGAAGCATTCAGGCGCGATATCCCGCATGCGGACGTGCGCTTCTTCGATACAGGCCACTTCGCACTCGAAACGCACGCGGCGCAGATCGCGGCAGCCATCACCGAATTCCTCGCTCACTAAAACGCGGACCTTCACCGCGCTCATCCGTTACAGGAGAAAGATCATGCGTGCAATCGTGCTCGACAAGTTCGGCGGAATCGACAGCCTCGTGTATGCCGAGATTCCGGATCCGGAACCGCTGGACGGACATGTCGTCATCGAGATCAAGGCATTCGGCATCAATCACGCCGAGATGCACATGCGGCGCGGCGAATGGGCCGAAGCTGCGAGAGTGAGCGGCATCGAATGCGTGGGCATCGTGAAGTCGTGTCCGGGCGGCGAGTTTCCCGTCGGCGCGAAAGTGGCCGCGTTGATGGGCGGCCTCGGGCGCACGATCAACGGAAGTTATGCGCAATTCACGCGCGCCCCGGTTTCGAACGTGGCGCTGATCGAATCCGATCTGCCTTGGGCCGAACTGGCCGCCATTCCCGAAACCTATGCGACGGCGTGGACGTGTCTCTTTCGCAATCTCGAGATCGAGGCAGGGCAAACCGTGCTTATCCGCGGCGCCACATCATCGTTCGGGCAGGCCGCAGTGAATCTCGCGGTGAATGCGGGCGCGAAGGTCATCGCGACGACGCGCAATCGCGATCGCATCGCGAAGCTCGAAGCGTTGGGCGTGTCGCGTGTCGAACTCGAAGGGCCTGCGTTGAGCAAGCGCATTACGGAAGCGAAAGAAATCGATGCGGTGCTCGATCTCGTCGGCAACAGCACGATCCTCGACTCGCTCGCGATGCTGCGTCGCGGCGGACGCGCGTGTCTCGCGGGCTGGCTCGGCGGCCTTGCGCCGATTGCGGATTTCAATCCGCTGCTGCAGATGTCGAGCGGTGTGCATCTGACTTTCTTCGGCAGCTTCGTGTTCGGCACGCCCGGCTTTCCGCTGTCCGATGTACCGCTGCAAGCCATCGCCGCAGACGTTGCCGCGGGACGTTTCAACGCGAAGCCGTCACGCGTCTTTTCGTTCGACGAGATTCACGAAGCGCATCGCGTGATGGAAGCGAATGAAGCCAACGGCAAGATGGTCGTCGTTCATTGAAAACAATCGCGCGTTTTCCAGTCGAAACGGGTATCGCGCATTACGGCACGCCGGAAGAGATCGCGGAGTTGATGGCGTTCCTCGTGTCGCACGCCGCAAAATGGATGACGGGCAGCACGCTGAGAATGGACGGCGGCGAAGTCAAGTCGATATGAGCGGCGATCGGCCAACCCAGAGTCCATGAACCCCGTGCGAACCTCGAACGTGCGCAAACGCGAGCGAACGAGTAAGGTGCTATTTTTCCGCTCATTCGAGGCACTCCGCACGATGCAGCCAACCGATCCCGACTTCGTCACGCTCCTTTGCGAAAGCTATGCGCGCCTCTTGCGCAAGCCGCTCGTTCCCGATAAAGACCTGACGCCCGCCGAAGCCGCGCGCTGGCTTTACGAGGACGCACCGTTCGGCATCCTCGCGCACGACACCCGGCCCGATCCGGTCTTCGTCTACGGCAACTTGCGCGCGCAACGCCTGTTCGGCTATACCTGGAACGAGTTGACTGCGTTGCCGTCGCGCCTGTCGGCCGAGGCGCCCGAGCGCAGCGAACGTCAGGCGTTTCTGGAACAGGTAACGCGCGATGGCTATGTCGACGGCTATCGCGGCGTTCGCGTCACGAAATCCGGCAAACGCTTCTGGATCGAACGCGCGACCGTGTGGCAATTGTTCGATCGGGACGGCGTGTATCGCGGACAAGCGGCGCTGATTCCGCATGTCAGCGACATCGGCTGAAGCATGACACGCGTTTCAATCAACGCGCGACAAGCTTGCGAATCACGTCGACGAGTTGCGTCTTGCCCTTGACGATCGCTTCCCGGTGACCTTCGAAGTCGATCCAGCCTTGATTGAAACCGTCGAGCATTTGAATGCGCGGCATCGGGTACTTCATGCCCTGGCCCACGAACAGTGCTTCCCACGTTTCGCGCGGGACCGCCTGTGCGCGCACCGGCTTGCCGAGCACTTGCGCGAATGCGGCGGCAATGTCATCCGGACTCGTGCGCCGCGGCCCTTCCAGTTCGACGATCCGCACGCCCGCCCATTGCTCCTGCATGAGCTTCGCCGCGAGTTCGCCGATATCGTCGGTGGCGATCATCGGAATCGCGCGATCGAGCGGTTGCAGAAATGAATGCACGATGCCTTCGTTACGCGCCGAGTCGATATCCCACCCGCAATTCTCCATGAACCAGCCCGGACGCAAAAACGTGACGGGTATCGGCTGCTTGCTGAGCGCCTCTTCGAGCAGCGTGCGCTGCGTCAGCAGATTGGTCTGCGTGGCCTGCGCGCCAATCGTCGACAGACATACGATCTTGCGCGGCTTCGCACGCGCCACAGCCGCGACGATCGTATCGATGACTTCCCGTGCTTCCGGAAAGCCAGGCGCGGGATCGAATTCCGGCGGCGGGAGAATGAACGCGGCTTCGGCGCCTTCGAAGGCTTGCGCGAGCGCATCGGCGTCGGTCATGGTGGCGAGGGCAAGCTCGCAACCGCGCGCCGACCAGACCGCGCCCTTCTTCTCATCGCGTACGACAGCGCGAACGGGCTTGCCCGCTTCCAGCAGCGCGTGTGCGAGCGCCCCGCCGACTTGTCCTGTGATTCCGGTGATGACGTACATGGTCCGATTCCTTTGTGCAATTCATATGGATAAGATGGATTGCATGTTAGCGGGCGGACTTCCCGCGAAAAATGACTTGCAGGTTATCGGATCGATGCCTCGGCGTTATGGATCGTGCCGCGGTCCGCTCGCGGGCAAGCGTGAACAGGTTGATCCTCTGCCCGGCACATGAAACGGGTATTGCCACTCAGCGAAACATTTCCTTAAAGTCTGCCTATCCACCAGGATCCGCTGGCCGGCTCCAGCAACGGAGACGACACCATGAAAACGGAAAGCGCCGCCGATATCGTCGCGCCCACCTCCGTCGCGGCGCTCGCCACCACGCTCGATTACGATGCCGCGCCGAACGAAGGCGACGCGCTTGCGCCCTTGTGGCACTGGATTTTCTTCAGGCCGATCGTGAGGCAATCGCTCATCGCCGAGGACGGGCATCCAAGGAAAGGCAGCTTCCTGCCGGAACTCGGCCTGCCGCGCCGCATGTGGGCCGGCGGGCGTTTGCGCTTTCCCGCGCCGGTGATCGTCGGTGAACGCATCACGCGCGAATCGAGCATCTTCGATGTCAGCGAAAAGCAAGGCCGCACGGGCAAGCTCGGTTTCGTGACGGTCGGCCATCGCATTTGCTGTGGCGATGTCACCGCGATCGAAGAAGAGCACGACATCGTGTATCGCGAGCCGGCCGCGCCCGGCGCGCCTGCACCGGCCCCGACCGCCGCGCCCCGCGACGCGCGATGGCAGCGCGACATCGTGCCCGACGAAGCGCTGCTGCTGCGCTATTCGGCGCTGACCTTCAACGCGCATCGCATTCACTACGACAAGCCGATAGTACGCTCGCGACGATTCGATCGCACTGCGCGCCGCCGAAGTCGAACACGTCGCGTTCGGCGAGATCGAATGCCTGCGCCAGCGCTTCACGCAACATGCTGCGCGCGCGAAAATGCCGGCTGCGCACCGTCGCCTCGGGAATGTTCAGCCACTGCGCGGTCTCCTCGACGCTCATCTCCTCGATCGAACGCAACACGAACACGATGCGAAATAGCTCCGGCAATTCGTCGAGCTTGCGTTCGAGCAGCGCCCGAACTTGGGAACGCGCGAGTGCGTCATCGGGCGCGGGGTCATCGTGCGTAGTCGTCGCTTCGACCTGTTCCGCTTGGATGTCACGTCGGAAACCCGCGTTCCCGGCTTCCGGACGATGCGTTCAGCCTTGCGAGCGCTTGAGCCGCATCGACACGGAAAAGCGCTCCGCCGGGTGCACCGTCACCGACACTTCGAACGTCGCGCCGCTCGCATCGAGATAGCGGCGCACGATTTCGAGGGCAGCCGTTCCCGCCTCCACGCGCAGGCGCCGCGCCATTTCCGCCGGCACGTTGATGGCGCGCACGTCCTGCTGAATCTCGTCGATGCAGCGCCCATAGCGCGCTTCGATCAGCGAGCTGATGAGCGTGTCCGGATTCTGCTTCGCGGCTTCGGCCACATCCTCGTATGCCGGATCGATATACACGTCCGTCCATCCGAGGGGCGGGCTGTCCTTGTCGCCGTCGATACGCAAGCTCGACACCCGCAGCCACGGCGTGCCCTGCGCGCAGCGCAAAGTCTTTGCGAGCCGTGCCGATGCCTCGATGTGCTGCGTCGATTGCACGAGACGCAAGTGCTCCGAGCCGAACTGCACCAGATCGTCGACGGACGCGAGTGACGGGCGGAAGTCATTGCGCGGCTGCATCGACTCGACACGCGTGCCCGCATTCTTGCGCCGCGACACGAGGCCCAGTTGCTGCAGCTCGTGCAACGCGGCGCGCACCGTATGCCGGCTCGTCTGATAGTGGTCGCGAAGTTCCAGCTCGGTCGGCAGATAGGAGCCCACGGGAAAGCGGCCCGACGTGATTCCTTCGGTCAGCTCGCGCGCGATATCGGCGAAATGCGGTCTGTTCATGCTGTGATGGCGATGTTTTCGGGTGGTCAGGGTAAATCATAGCTTGATCGATATGTTCGAACATATTAATCTGCATATGTCCGGACATATTGCATGTCCTGCCCCGTTTATTTCGTTTGAACATGAGGTCACGATGACAATTTCCGTTTCTCCCCTCGCCAGCACCGTGTTCGATTCCGTGCTGTTTCGCGACGCCTTCGGCACCGCGAAAATGCGTGCGCTGTTCTCGGATCACGCGCTGGTGCAGCGTTATATCGACGTCGAAGTGGCGCTCGCAAAGGCCGAGGCGCGCACGGGCGTGATCCCGGCGGAGGCCGCCGAAGTGATTGCGCGCGAATCGACGATCGAGCGCATCGACTTCGATCACATGCGCGAGGAGACGGACATCGTCGGCTATCCGATCCTGCCGCTCGTGCATCAGATGGTCGCCATGTGCGGCGACGCCGGACGTTATGTTCATTGGGGCGCGACGACGCAGGACATCATGGATACCGCTGTCGCGCTGCAAGTGCGCGATGCGCTCGAATCCATCGAGGGCGACATTCGCGAATTGCGCGCGATTCTCGCGGACCTCGCGAAGAAGTATCGCGATACGCCGATGGCCGGCCGCACGCATTTGCAGCAGGCGCTGCCCGTCACGTTCGGCTACAAGGTCGCGATCTGGCTCGCAATGTTCGATCGACATCAGGAACGCGTCGCGCAGATGCGTCAGCGCGTGGCCGTCGTCCAATTCGCGGGCGCGGCGGGCACGCTGGCATCGCTCGCAGACAACGGCTTCGCGGTGCAGAAGGCGCTCGCCGATGAGCTGAAGCTCGGCGTGCCCGCGACGACCTGGCATGTCGCGCGCGATGGATTCGCCGAGGCCGTCAACCTGCTCGCGCTCGTCACCGGATCGCTCGGCAAGATCGCGATGGACATCATGATCATGGCGTCGACGGAATTCGGGGAAGTGTACGAGCCCTTCGTCAAGGGACGCGGCGCGAGCAGCACCATGCCGCAAAAGCGTAATCCGATTTCGAGCGAACTCATGCTTGCCGCGGCGAAAGCGGTGCGACAACACGCAGGGCTCATGGTCGACGCGATGATCCAGGACTTCGAGCGCGCCACCGGGCCGTGGCATGCGGAATGGATCGCGATTCCCGAGAGCTTCATTCTCACGTCGGGCGCGTTGCATCAGGCGAAGTTCGCGCTAGGCGGCCTGATCGTCGATGAAGCGCGCATGAAGCATAACCTCGGCATCAGCCGCGGCCTGATCGTGGCGGAAGCGGTGATGATGGGCATGGCGCCTTACACGGGACGCCAGCAGGCGCACGACATCGTGTACGACGCATGCCGCACGGTGAACGAACGAGGCGGCACGCTCGCGGAAGCGCTCGCTGCATTGCCCGAGGTGACGAAGCACTTCGACCGCGCCGCGATCGATCGCATGACCGATCCCGCGAACTATCTCGGTCTCGCGCCGCAAATGGTGGATCGGGCCATTGCGCTGTCGAGAGACATCTGATTACCGAAGGTCATGGAGGAGCATGCGATGCAAAACGAACACGCCTCACACGACGACACGACCGTCGCACCGCCGAAGAAGCTGCCGTGGTATCGCAAGCTCGGCATGCAAGTGCTTTTATCGCTCGTGATCGGCATTGCGGTCGGTCTCGTCTTTCCGAAGTTCGGCGCGCAACTGAAGGTGCTCGGCGATATCTTTCTCGCGCTCATCAAGGCCGGCGTCGCGCCGCTCGTGTTTCTCACGATCGTGCACGGCATCGCTTCGGCGGGCGATGTGAAGAGCGCGGGGCGCGTCGGCTGGAGATCGATCGTCTACTTCGAAGTCGTGTCGACTATCGCGCTCGCGGTCGGCCTGCTCGCGGGCAATCTGCTGCAAACGGGCAAGGCGATGACATCCGTCACGGTCGGCGCCGTGCCTGTGACAGCCGCCAAGGCCGCGCCACAAGGCTTCACCGAGTTCGTGATGCATGTCGTGCCGGACAACTTCATCGGCGCGTTCGCGAAAGGCGAGCTGCTGCAAGTGGTCGTGCTCGCCGTGATGGTCGGTATCGGCATTCTCGCCATTCCCGAGCGCCGCCGCATGCGCATCAACGAAGGGCTGGATCTCGTTTCCGAAGTGCTGTTCTCATTCATCAACCTCGTGATGAAGCTCGCGCCGCTCGGCACGTTCGGCGCCGTCGCGTACTCGGTGGGCAGCAACGGCACGGCCGTGCTGGTCGCGCTCGCACAACTCGTTCTGAGCTTCTATGCGGTGGTGGTGCTGTTCATCGTCGTGGTCATGGGCATCATCGCCAGGCTCGCGGGCTTTAGCCTCTGGCGCTTCCTGCGCTATATCAAGGACGAGATCTTCATCGTGCTCGGCACGGCTTCTTCGGAAAGCGCATTGCCGCGTCTTCTGATCAAGCTCGAACGGCTCGGCTGCGCGAAGCAGACCGTCGGGCTCGTGCTGCCGACTGGCTATGCGTTCAATCTCGACGGCACGTCGATCTTCATGTCGATGGGTGTGATGTTCATCGCGCATGCATATGGCGTGCCGATCACGCTCGAGCATCAGATCGGCATTCTGTTGCTGATGCTGCTGACGTCTAAGGGCGCGGCCACGGTCTCGGGCGGATCGTTCGTGGTGTTCGCCGCGACCGTCACGTCGACGGGCATCCTTCCCGTCGAAGGTCTCGCGCTGATCTTCGGCGTATACCGCTTCATGTCGATGGCGATCGCGACATGCAACACCATCGGCAACAGCCTTGCGACGGTCGTGATCGCGAAATGGTCACGCACGTTCGATGCCGCCATCAGCGAACGGCATCTCTATCCCGAGCGTTATCCGGAGATCGCGGAAGCGGACCAGCGGCTCGCGGACGGCAACCTTCTTCCGGAAGACATGAACGACGCGAATCCCCATCCGGACGGAATCTCGCTGAGAAGCGCGGGAACGCGATAAACCCGGCACGTCGTAATTTTCGCAGCGCGGCAATGCCGCGCTTTTTTCACTTCGCTTATCATCGGAGAACCGCGCATCGAACCCATTGGATGGCTATCCGGACCGGAGATCGCATGCCACCGCTACGCGCAATCCATCTCTTGCAAACCAAAGAAGGCGCTCGCCTGCATGGCGCCGAACTCGGCCAGTGGCGACGCTGGGGACCGTATCTGAGCGAGCGTCAATGGGGCACCGTTCGCGAGGATTACAGCGAATACGGAACCGCCTGGGATTACTTTCCGCACGATCATGCGCGCAGCCGGATGTATCGCTGGGGCGAGGACGGCATCGCCGGATTCGGCAACGACCCGCTTGACTGGTGTGCGTCGCTCGCATTGTGGAACGGGCGTGACCCGATCATCAAGGAACGGCTCTTCGGCCTCACGAACGAGCAAGGCAATCATGGCGAGGATGTGAAGGAGCTGTACTTTTATCTCGACGGCACGCCGACGCATTCGTACATGAAGATGCTGTACAAGTATCCGCACGACGCCTATCCGTATCAGCAGCTCATCGACGAGAACAGGCGGCGCGGCCCGGCGCTTCCCGAATACGAAGTGCTCGATACCGGTGTGTTCGATGGCGATCGTTACTTCGATGTCTGCGTCGAGTATGCGAAGCACACGCCCGATGACATCGTGATGCGCGTAACCATCGAGAATCGCGCGAACGAGGCCGCGACGCTGCATGTGCTGCCGCAGTTCTGGGCGCGCAACCGATGGTCGTGGTCGAGCAAGTGGGGCAAGCCTTCGCTGACGTTCGAGCAGCACGCGCGGGAAGGGGCGCGCGTCGTCGCGCACAATCCTTCGTATGGCGCGATGCTGGTTACGGCCTCGGCAGAAGCGCCCATCGAATGGCTCTTTTGCGAAAACGAAACGAACGTTCGTCGCATCTTCGGCATCGAAGGCGCGGGATCATTCAAGGACGGCTTCAACGACTATATCGTCGAAGGCGACGAGCACGCGATCCGGCGCGACCGCGGCACGCGCAGCGCCGCGCATGCGTGTCTGCAACTCGGTCCGCATGAGCGCTCGGCGATGTATCTGCGCTGGCGCCCGGCATCGGTTTCGAACGATCCGCCGCTCGACCTGGCGCAGCTTTTCGCGCGCCGCGAAGCGGAAGCCGACGAGTTCTACGCGACGCTGCAACACGACATCGACGATGCCGACGCGCGTCTCGTGCAGCGCCAGGCGCTCGCCGGCATGTTATGGACGAAGCAGTATTACCAGTTCGACGTCACGCGCTGGCATGACGGCGATCCGGGCCAGCCCACGCCGCCCAGAGAACGTCGGCATGGCCGCAATGCGGACTGGCGGCACATGTGCAACGGCGACGTCGTATCCATGCCCGACAAATGGGAGTACCCATGGTACGCGTCGTGGGATCTCGCGTTTCATGCGGTCGCGTTCGCGACGATCGATCCGGACTTCGCGAAGAAGCAATTAGCGCTGCTCGTGAAAGAGCGCTACATGCATCCGAACGGGCAATTGCCCGCGTACGAATGGGCCTTCGGCGATGCGAATCCGCCCGTTCACGCATGGGCGACATGGCGCGTGTTCGAGCTCGATCGCGAGATGACCGGCATCGGCGATCACGCGTTTCTCGAAGTGATGTTTCACAAGCTGCTGCTCAACTTCGCGTGGTGGGTCAACCGCAAGGACGCCGACGACCGCAACATTTTTCAGGGCGGTTTTCTCGGGCTCGACAACATCGGCATCTTCGACCGCTCGCAGCCGCTGCCGACGGGCGGACGCATCGATCAGGCAGACGGCACCGCATGGATGGCCTCGTATGCGCTCGACCTCATGCAGATCGGCCTCGAGCTCGCGATGACCAACGAGTCGTATGTCGAGATCGCGGTGAAATTCTTCGAGCACTTCCTGTATATCGCGGAAGCAGTGAGTTGCGGCGAAGTCTGCAACACGGGCCTGTGGGACGGCAGCGACGAATTCTTCTATGACGTGCTGCATCTGCCAAATGGCACGCGCGTGCCGATGCGCATTCGATCCATCGTCGGGCTGATACCGCTTTTCGCGGTGCATGTGCTCGAAGAGCGCGTGTACGGCGATCTGCCGGGACTGCGCGAAAGGCTTGCGTGGTTTCTCGATCATCGGCCGAATCTCGCGAAACTCGTGTCGCGCTGGACCGAGCCCGGCAAGGGCAACACCACCCTGCTTTCGTTATTGCGCGGACATCGCATGAAAGCGCTTTTGCGGCGCACGCTCGATCCAGGCGAATTTCTTTCCGACTATGGCGTGCGCGCATTGTCGCGCGTGCATTGCGACAAGCCTTATGTCTTCGATCACGATGGCGTGAACGTCTGCATCCGGTACGTGCCCGCGGAGTCGGATTCGCGCGTGTTCGGCGGCAATTCGAACTGGCGCGGACCGATCTGGATGCCGGTCAACTATCTACTGATCGAATCGCTCTACGAGTTTCATCGCTACTATGGGGATGAATTTCGCGTCGAGCATCCGACGGGATCGGGCAAGATGCATTCGCTGAATGAAATCGCCGACGATCTGTCGCGGCGCGTCAGCACGCTCTTCCTGAAAGATGCCGATGGCAAGCGGCCCGTGATGGCTGCATATCCGATGCTGCAAGCCGATCCGCGCTCGCAGGATCTCATTCTCTTTCACGAGTACTTTCACGGCGACAGCGGACGCGGCGTCGGCGCTTCGCATCAGACGGGTTGGAGCGGGCTCGTCGCGCTGCTGCTGCAACCGCGTCTGATGAAGCTGTCGCACGTGGGGCCCGAAGCGCCCGTCATGACCGTGCGCCTGCATGAAGAGGCTGCGGCGGCGATGGGCCGCTAGCATTCATCGCGTGCGCTGAAGGGAGCCTGGGCGGATGTGATTTTCGTGCAGGCTGCCCGGGCGCTCGCCTATACTGGAATTTCCCTCATGTCCCCAGAGAACCGGAGGACGTCATCATGTTCAACCATCTGCTGGTTCCCACGGACGGTTCCGCGCTATCGGAAGCGGCGGTGCGCATGGCGGTTGCGCTCGCCAAAGAGAACAACGCGCGCATTACCGGTCTTTATATGGTGCGGCCGCTTCATACGACCGTGTACAGCGCCGAGATGGCCGGAGCGAATCAGGATGAGCTTCAGGTCGCCGATCAGGCGCGCGCCCGGCTCTACCTCGATAATCTCAGGAGCATCGCGGTGCAGGCGGGCGTGGAGTGCGACACGGAAACGCCTACGGGAACGCACCCGTATGAGGCGATCCTCGATACGGCGAAGACGCGGCACTGCGATCTCATCGTCATGGCCTCACACGGTCACGGCGGCATTCGCGGGCTATTGCTCGGAAGCGAAACGCAAAAGGTGCTGACGCATAGTCATTTGCCGATTCTGGTGGTGAGGCCGCCGGAGTGATGGCGGGTCGAAGCCCTACCGCTCCAGATTTCCGAAACAGACGTACTTCGCCTCCAGATACTCCTCGACGCCCGAGGACGCCCCCTCGCGTCCCATCCCGGACTCCTTGATGCCGCCGAACGGCGCGACTTCGTTGAAGACGAGGCTGTCGTTTACGCCGACGACACCGCATTCGAGCGCTTCCATCACGCGAAACGCGCGGCTGATATCCGCCGTGTAGAAGTAAGCCGCGAGCCCGGTGCGCGTGTCGTTCGCGAACGTGATGACGTCGTCCTCGTCCCTGAACGGGAGCACGCTCGCGATCGGCCCGAGGACTTCGTCGCCGCACACGCTCATCGACGGATCGACGCCCGTCAGCACCGTCGGCCTGAAGAAATTCGATCCGGGCGCGACACGCGAACCGCCCGCCGCGACCGTCGCGCCGAGCCTGACCGCTTCATCGACGAGACTTTCGATGCGCGTCACCGCCGCGTCGTCGATGAGCGGGCCGATCTGCGCGCCTTCGTCCAGCCCGTCGCTCACCTTGAGCAACGCGACCTTCGACACGAGCTTCGCGACGAAGGTCTCGCACACGTCTTCATGCACGAAGAAGCGATTCGCGCACATCGCCGCCTGGCCCGAGTGACGGAAACGCGCATCGAGCGCGCCTTTAACGGCAAGGTCTATGTCCGCATCGTCGAACACGATGAAAGGACAGTTCGCGCCCAGTTCGAGCGACATCTTCTTCACGGTGGACGCGCACAGGCTCATCAGCCGCTTGCCTTCGTCGATGGAACCGGTGAACGACACTTTGCGCACATCCGGGCTCGCGAGCAGCGTGCTTCTGATCGGCTCGCCCTCGCCCGTGAGCACGGACAGCACGCCGCGCGGCAAGCCTGCGTTCTCGCCGAGCGCGCACAGCGCGAGCGCCGAGTACGGCGTCTGCGGATCCGGATGATGAATGACCGTGCAGCCCGCCGCGAGCGCGGCGCCGACGCGTCGCGCGACCATCGACGAGGGAAACGTCCATGACGTGATCGCGCCACATACGCCGACCGGCTGATGCAGCACGCGGATGCGCTGATTGCGGCGCGGCGCGGGAATGTTGTCGCCGTAGATGCGGCGCGCTTCCTCGGCGAACCAGTCCAGATAATTCGCGGCCTGCGTGATTTCGGAGCGCGCTTCGTGCAGCGGCTTGCCTTGCTCGCTGCACAGAATGATGGCGAGATCGTCGCGATGATGCTCGACGAGGCGTGCCCACTCCCTCAGCACCGACGCGCGCTCGCGGCTGCTCCAGTTGCGCCAGTCCTGCAACGCCGCACTTGCGCACTCGATGGCATCGGTCACTTGCTCCGCCGTGACTTGCGGCACGGAGCCGATGATCTCGCCCGTGGAAGGATTCGTGACAGGCACGCGCGGCAGCGAAGTGTTGTCGACCCAGGCGCCGCCGATATAAGCCGACTGCTCGAAAAGACTGGGGCACTGCAATTGCATGGCTCGCTCCAATGCGTAAGGCGCTTCCTGCACGGTTCCATCGAGCTTAACGCATTTTTTACTCGCCATTCGCGACGCGCGCGGCATCTCCGGTATACGAATGCGGCGGCGCATCGGACAACGCGCCGCCGCTGGGCGATCAGTGGCTCGCGCCCTCGACCGCGCCGATGCCCGTTTCGGAACGCACCGTCTGCGCTTCGAAGCCGGCCTTGTCGATGCGCGCACGCGCGGATTGGTCGGTCACCGAGAAGAGCCAGATGCCGATGAAGCCGATCGCCATCGAGAACAGCGCGGGCGATGCATACGGGAACGGCGCGCTCGCGTAGTGGAATACATCGACCCACACGGCTTTGGAGAGCACGGTCATCACGACCGCCGAGAGCAGGCCGAGGAAGCCGCCCACGGCCGCGCCGCGTGTCGTGCAGCCGCGCCACAGCACCGACATGAAGAGCACCGGGAAGTTGGCCGACGCCGCCACCGCGAACGCGAGCGACACCATGAACGCGATGTTCTGCTTCTCGAACACGATGCCGAGCACCACTGCGACGATGCCGAGCACGATCGTCGTCATGCGCGACACACGCAGTTCGCTCGCGCTCGACGCCTTGCCCTTCTTGAACACGGTCGCATAGAGATCATGCGAAACCGCCGATGCGCCCGCAAGCGTGAGACCCGCGACGACCGCGAGAATCGTTGCGAACGCAACCGCCGAGATGAAGCCGAGGAACACGTTGCCACCGACCGCGCTCGCCAGATGCACCGCCGCCATGTTCGTGCCGCCGAGCAGCTTGCCGCCCGCATCCTTGAAGATCGGGTTGGTGCTCACCAGCACGATCGCGCCGAAGCCGATGATGAACGTGAGGATGTAAAAGTAGCCGATCCACGTGGTCGCCCAGAACACGGACTTGCGCGCTTCCTTTGCGTTGGGCACGGTGAAGAAGCGCATCAGGATGTGCGGCAGGCCGGCCGTGCCGAACATCAGCGCAATGCCGAAGGAGATCGCCGAGATCGGGTCCTTGATGAAGTTGCCCGGCCCCATGATCGACGCCTTCTTCTCGTGCACATCGACGGCCTTCGCAAAGAGCGCTTCCGGACTGAAGTGGAATTGCCACAGCACCATGAACGCCATGAACGAAGCCCCCGCGAGCAGCAGGCATGCCTTGATGATCTGCACCCACGTCGTCGCGGTCATGCCGCCGAAGAGCACGTACACCATCATCAGCGCGCCGACGATCACCACCGCGATCCAGTATTCGAGGCCGAACAGCAACTTGATGAGTTGCCCCGCGCCGACCATCTGCGCAATCAGATAGAACGCCACGACGACGAGCGTGCCCGACGCCGCGAACGCGCGAATCGGCGTCTGCTTGAAGCGGTATGCGGCGACATCGGCGAAGGTGAAGCGGCCGAGATTGCGCAGACGCTCCGCCATCAGGAACGTGATGATCGGCCAGCCGACGAGAAAGCCGATCGAATAGATGAGGCCGTCATAGCCATTGCTGTAGACCGCCGCCGAGATGCCGAGAAACGACGCCGCCGACATGAAATCGCCCGCGATCGCGAGCCCGTTCTGAAAGCCGGTGATGCCGCCGCCCGCGGTGTAGAACTCGGCCGCCGAGCGTGTCTTTTTCGCGGCCCATTTGGTGATGAAGAGCGTCGCGATCACGAACGCGATGAACATGGAGATCGCGGTCCAGTTGGTCGCCTGCTTCACCGCCTGACCGAGGTCGCCGCCCGCGGCGAAGGCGCCGGCGGAGGCCGCGAAGAGCGCGCCTGCTGCGAAGATACGTTGCGGCTTCATGCGGCCTCCCGCTTGATCTGGTCCGTGAGTTCGTCATATGTGCTGTTGGCGTGGTGCACGTAGAGGCCCGTGATCACGACCGTGAAGACGATCACGAACAGGCCGATCGGCATGCCCCAGGTCATCACGCCCGCGCCCATCTTCGCGGCGAGCAGATCCTTGTTGAACGCGATGAGCAACACGTAGCCGTAGTAGACGACCAGCACGAGCGCCGTCAGCGTCCATCCGAGCTTCGAGCGTTTTCGCACCAGTTCGCGGTAAGCGGCGCTCGACTTGATTTTTTCTACGACCTTGAGATCCATTTCCGTCTCCTGCATGAAAGTCTCTTCTCTGCGTGCGACAACGCCCGCGTTCGGCGCGGCGCGCGAACGATCAGCGATGCGTATGAGTAAGGAAATCCCCGGGGCGGGGACGTCAACCGATGCTCTCGCGCATACATTTCAGGCGAGTTCTGTTTTCGATGCGCTGGAGACTAAGGTAAAAGCGCGCGCTTACCCGTTTCTTACGCGAGGCACTTTCTTTTGACGGGGTTTACGCGAAGCATGGCGCCTGCTGCCGTAACGCGCAACAGACGATCGAGCGTTCGCTCCCACAGCGTCAGCGCACAATCGGTGCCGACGTTTCACATTGCGCCATACCCTTTCCGAAAGCGTGCGAGACAATCCTCGCCCTGCCAGTTGTTCAGTAATTGCTGCACATTCCGATCCACAGCGTTCAGTGGAAATGGCATTAAACGCTATGGCGTTTTCATCCGTATTCAGCTATTAGTAGACTCGTCACGCACGTCACGCTACGCCGTGGCGAATCATGAGCATCTCTGGCTATAACTCGACCGTCAAAACCGGAGGCAGCTACGACACATCACAAGCATCAGGCTCGCGCTCGCTGACGTCGCCCAAGAGTCCTGTCCCGCGCGATTTCATCGCATGGCGAACGCATGCCTTCCGGGCACGCATTCGCTGAAACGCACACCGCGAGCATGTCGTGGCGAGGCGCCTGCCGGCGCGCTCGCTCATCAACGATCGGCCATCCCAAGAGGGAGGCGCCTATGGCGTTCGTGTCGGAACAGATGCTGGACTGCTGCTCGTTCGCTCAACCCTCGCGCCGGGTGCGCGCGCTGCGTCTCGTCGCGGCCGCCGCGCTCGCATCGCTCTCGCTCGTGGCGTGCAGGAAGCCGCCGCCCGAAGCGCCGAAGCCCGCCGTCGA
The DNA here is from genome assembly GCF_023631085.1 of Caballeronia sp. INML1. NCBI lineage: Bacteria > Pseudomonadati > Pseudomonadota > Betaproteobacteria > Burkholderiales > Burkholderiaceae > Caballeronia > Caballeronia sp. INML1. Next base: position 229,445 of record NZ_JALQDT010000059.1, read on the forward strand.
TGTCACCGTCGTGACCGTCGCCGCGCAAACGACGCCCGTCGATTTCGAATTCACCGCGCAGACGCAGAGCTCGCGTGAAGTCGAAATACGCGCGCGCGTCGACGGCTTCCTGGAAAAGCGCGTGTACACCGAAGGCGCGCTCGTTCAGGCGGGCCAGGTGATGTTCATCATGGACAAGCGCCCCTTCGAAGCCGCGCTGCAGACCGCCAAGGGCTCGCTCGCGCAGCAGCAGGCGCGGCTGCTCGTCACGCAGCAGAATCTCTCGCGCGTGAAGCCGCTCGCCGCGATGAACGCGTTGAGCAAGAAGGATCTGGATGACGCCGTCGGCAACGAGAAGAGCGCCGAGGCCGCCGTCATCGCCGCGAAAGGCGAAGTGCAGACCGCTGAGCTCAACCTGAGCTACACGACGATCCGCTCGCCGCTCAAGGGCCTCTCCAGCTTCGCGCGCGTGCAGGAAGGCAGCTACGTGACGCCGACGCAATCGGGCCTGCTCACCTACGTCTATCAGCTCGACCCGATGTGGGTGAATTTCAGCATCTCGGAGAACGAGTTGCTGACTTATCGCGAGCAGATCAAGAAAGGCCAGTTGCGCTTTCCGTCCGACAACAAGTTCGATGTCACCGTCATCCAGGCCGACGGCTCGGTCTATCCGCAGACCGGCCGCATCGACTTCACGAATCCGGCCTTCAGCACGGAGACGGGCACGTTTCTCGTGCGCGCGGTATTCGCGAATCCGCAAGGCACGCTGCGGCCCGGCCAGTTCGTGAAGGCGCGTGTCACGGGCGCGCTGCGGCCCAACGCCATTCTCGTGCCGCAACGCGCCGTGCTGCAGGGCGCGAAGAGCCACTTCGTGTGGGTGCTCGACGAGCAGTCGAAGCCGCATCAGCGTGTCATCGAAGTCGGCGAATGGCATGGCGACGACTGGTTCATCACGAGCGGCCTGAAGGCGGGCGAGCGCGTGATCGTCGATGGCGCGATCCGGGTCGGAGCGGATTCGCAGGTTCGCGTCGTCGCGGCACCCCCGGCACCCGCAGCGCCCGCCGCGGGCGGCGCGGCGGCGTCGGGCGCTCAGGAGGCGTCGCTCGGGCAGACGAAGAACGCAAGCGGCGGGACGGAAAAGTGATTTGATCTGACCACTATCGAAAGCACGTCGCGCGGAAGAGGCCAATGAACATTTCACATTTCTGCATTGACCGTCCCATTTTCGCGTCGGTCATTTCGATCGTCATCACGCTGGGCGGCGCGCTGACCATGCTCGCGCTGCCCACGGCGCAGTATCCCGACATCACGCCGCCGCAGATCACGATCTCCGCGACCTATCCGGGCGCGAGCGCGGACGTGGTCGCCAACAACGTCGCCGCGCCGATCGAGCAGCAGGTCAACGGCGCGGACAACATGATCTACATGAGCTCGTCGAGTTCGTCGACGGGCAACCTGACCATCAACGCGTACTTCCAGATCGGCACGAACCCGGAGCTCGCGCAGGTCGACGTGCAGAACCGCGTGAACCTCGCTTTGCCGCAACTGCCGCAGTCAGTGACGGCGCAGGGCGTGCAGGTGCAGAAGAAGTCGCAGGCGTTCATGATGGTCATCGCGATCTATTCGCCCGACGAACGCTACGACGCGACGTATATCGCCAACTACGCGAACGTGTATGTCCTCGACGCGCTCAAGCGGATTCCCGGCGCGAATCAGTCGAGCATCTTCGGCACGCCCGATTACGCGATGCGCATCTGGCTCAAGCCCGACCGCATGGCGCAACTCGGCATCACCGCCGCCGACGTCCAGCGCGCCGTCGCCAACCAGAACCAGCAGTTCGCCGTGGGCCGCCTCGGGCAATCGCCGACGGGCGCGCCTGTCGAGCAGTCCTTCGCGGTGACGACGACCGGGCGGCTCACCGAGCCCGCCGAGTTCGAGAACATCATCATTCGCGCGCAATCGGGCGGCGCCGCGATCGTGCGTCTGAAGGACGTGGGCCGCGCCGAGCTCGGGCAGAAAGACTATTCGATCCGCAGCCGCTTCCAGGGCAAATCGGCGACGGTGCTGGCCGTCTATCAGCAGCCGGGCGCGAACGCGCTCGACGTGTCGAAGCAGGTGCGCGCGTCGCTCGCCGAGATGAAGAAGACGTTCCCGCAGGGCATCGACTACGAAATCGCGATGGACACGACGGAGTTCACGCGCGCCTCCATCTCCGACGTGGTGCATACGTTCTTCGAAGCGGTCGTGCTGGTCGTCATCGTCGTGTTCGTGTTCCTGCAAAGCCTGCGTGCCACATTGATTCCGGTGCTCGCGGTGCCGGTGTCGATCGTCGGCACGTTCATGGGCATGGAGGCCCTCGGCTTTTCCATCAACATGCTGACGCTGTTCGGCATGGTGCTTGCAATCGGCATCGTCGTGGACGATGCGATCGTCGTGATCGAGAACGTCGAGCGCAACATGACGGTGCACAAGCTCGATCCGAAGACCGCCGCCAAGAAGGCGATGGACGAAGTGGCCGGGCCGGTCGTGGCCATCGTGCTCGTGCTCTGCGCGGTGTTCGTGCCGGTGGCGTTCCTGAGCGGCATCACGGGGCAGATGTACAAGCAGTTCGCCATCACGATCGCGATCTCGGTGGTGATCTCGGGTCTCGTCGCGCTGACCTTGTCGCCCGCGCTCGCCTCGTTGCTGCTCAAGCCCGGGCATCACGAGAAAAAAGGCTTTTTCCGCTGGTTCGATGCCCAGTTCATGCGCATGACGCACGGCTACACGAGCGTCGTGCGGCTCGTCATCAAGCGCTTCGCGATCGCGCTGCTGCTCTTCGCCGGCATGATCGCGCTCGCCGTCGTCATGATGCGCGACATACCGACCGCGTTCCTGCCGCCCGAGGATCAGGGTTATCTGCTCGGCGCGGTGATCATGCCCGATGCCGCATCGCTCGACCGCACCGGCGCGGTATCGGACCGCGTCACCGAATACTTCATGAAGCAGCCGGCGGTCGGCAGCATCACGACCGTCGATGGCTTCAGCATTCTCGATAGCCAGAACAAGAACAACTCGTCGACGTTCTTCGTCGGCTTCAAGAGTTTCGAGGAGCGCTACAAGTCGGACAATATCCGCACGCAGAATGCGCGCGCGGTGCTCGTCGACGCGTACAGGCATCTGTCGCAGATCAAGGAGGGCATCGTCGTGCCGTTGAATCCGCCGTCGATTCCGGGCCTGGGCACGACGGGCGGCACCGAGATGTGGATTCAGAGCAAGGGCGACGCGACCATCGGGCAGTTCGCGGCCCTCGTCGACGATTTCGTCGCCAAGGCCAAGGCGCGCCCGGAGCTGACGGGAGTCACCTCGACCTTCAACGCGTCGTCGCAACAGATGCTCGCCAATGTCGATCGCGACAAGGCCGAAACGCTCGGCGTGCCCGTCGAGGATGTCTACAGCGCCATGCAGACGATGTTCGGCTCGCTCTACGTGTCGCAGTTCAACCGGTCGAGCCGGCTCTGGCAGGTCATTCTGCAAGCGGAGCCGCAATACCGCCTGAAGCCGGACGACCTCACGCAGATCTTCGTGAAGAGCAAGAGCGGCGAGATGGTGCCGCTCAAGTCCATGGTCACGACGCGCTATGTGACGGGGCCCGATCTCATCACGCGTTTCAACAACTTTCCGGCGGTGAAGATCACGGCGAACGCCGCGCCCGGTTACGCGTCCGGACAGGTCATGCAGGCGCTGGAAGATATCGCGCGGGACCTGCCGTCGGACTACGGCATCGGGTGGAGCGGCGAGGCGTACGAGGCGAAGCAGTCGGGCAGTTCGTCGGCGCTCGTCTTCGTGTTCGGCCTGATCATGGTCTTCCTGATTCTCGCCGCGCAGTACGAGAAGTGGAGTCTGCCGTTCGGCGTGCTGATGGCGGTGCCGTTCGCGATCTTCGGCGCGCTGCTCGCCATTCTTCTGCGCGGCCTCAACAACGACGTGTACTTCCAGATCGGCCTGACGATGCTCGTCGCGCTCGCCGCGAAGAACGCGATTCTCATCTTCGAGTTCGCCGTGCTGAACCGCGAAGCGGGCGCGTCCGTGTACGACGCGGCGATGACCGCCGCCGAAGAGCGCCTGCGCCCGATCGTGATGACCTCGCTCGCGTTCATTCTCGGCTGCGTGCCGCTCGCCATCGCGACGGGCGCGTCCGCGAACAGCCGGCATTCCATCGGCACGGGCGTGATCGGCGGGATGCTCGGCGCGACGGTCATCGCGGTGTTCTTCATTCCGATGTTCTTCTGGGGACTGGAAACGATGTCCTCGCGCTCCAAGAAAAAGAAAGGCGACGAAGCGCCCGCCGCCGATGCGAAGCCGCATAACGCACCGGGAAGCGGCTCGAATGCTTCGCCGTCCGCTCCGAACAAGGGAGACTGACATGCGGCGCACTCTCGTCAGCCTCGCCGCGGCACTATCGCTCAGCGGCTGCCTGCTCGGCCCGAACTACTCGCGCCAGCCGGTCGATACCCCGGCGACGTACCGCTTCGCCACGGCCGAAGTCGCCGACACCGCGAACACCGAATGGTGGAAGCAGTTCCAGGACCCGGTGCTCGATGAGCTGATCTCGACGGCCCTCGCGAACAACAAGGACGTGAAGATTGCGGCGGCGCGCGTCGAACAGTTCATGGGCCAGTTCGTCACGACGCGCGCCGCGCTGTTCCCGCAGGTCTCGGCAGGCGCGGCGGCCGCGCGGCAGCGCACGTCGGCGGCGGGGCCGCAGCCGCTCAACGGCTTCGGGCCGGTCTACAACAGCTTCGAGGTATCGGTGTCGGCGGCGTGGGAACTCGATATTTTCGGCCGCAACCGGCGGCTCACCGAGGCGGCGCGCGCGAATCTGCTGTCGAGCGAGGAAGGCCGGCGCGCGACAATTCTGTCGCTGGTGGCTTCGGTGGCGTCGGCGTATCTGAATCTGCGCAGCTTCGACAAGCAGCTCGAAATCGCCAAGGCGACGACGCAAAGCCGGGCCGAATCGGTGCATGTGTTCACGTTGCGCTTCGAAGGCGGCGAAGTCTCGCAGATGGAGCTCGCGCAGAGCCAGTCCGAATACGAAGCATCGCTGGCGACGATTCCGCAGCTCGAAACGCAGATCGCTCAGCAGGAAGACGCGCTCTCGGTGCTGCTGGGCGCGAATCCCGGGCCGATCATGCGCGGCCGCGCGCTCGGCGAACTCTCGACGCCCGTCATCCCGGCGGGCCTGCCCTCCGATCTGCTGGAGCGGCGCCCCGACCTGCTTCAGGCGGAACAGGATCTGGCCGCGGCCAACGCGCTCATCGGCGCGGCGCGCGCGCTCTACTTCCCGCAGATTTCGCTGACGGGGTTGCTCGGCACCGCGAGCGGCCAGTTCTCGTCGCTCTTCACGGGGCCGGCGCGCGTGTGGTCGTTCGCGGGTCAGATCACGCAGCCGATCTTCACGGCGGGCAATATCTCGGGCCAGGTGCAGTCCGCCGAAGCGCAGCAACAGGCGGCGCTGCTCACGTATCAGAAGTCGATCCAGGTCGCGTTCCAGGAAGTCGACGATGCGCTCATCGCGTCGCAGAAGCTGCACGAGCAACTCGAAGTGCAGGGCCGGCAGGTCGTCGCGCTCTCCACTTACTCGCGGCTCGCGCGGGCGCGCTACGAAGGCGGCTACACGAGTTATATCGAAGTGCTCGACGCCGAGCGCAGCCTCTTCAACGCCCAGCTTTCGCAGACCCAGACGCAGGCCGCCGCGCTCGTGTCGTTCGTCACGCTCTACAAGGTGATGGGCGGCGGCTGGGTCGTCGCGGCCGACAAGATGACGACGCAGCAACAATCGGCGACGCCATCCGGCGATTCCGCCAAACCGGGCCAGCCCGCTTCGCAGACGGTGCAATGAACACGGTCACATCCGAAGATCGCGACCAACACGACGCGCGCCCGCTGATCGCGTGCCACGAATGCGATCTGATCCAGCGCGAAGGCAGCGTGCCGCCCGGCGGCGCCCTGCGCTGCTGCCGCTGCCGCGCCGTGCTCTATCGCCGTCGCGGACGCGGCTTCGACCGCGCGCTCGCCTTTGCGCTCGCCGCCTCCGTGCTGTGGCTGATCTCGAATGCGTTTCCGATCGTCGGCCTCGCGGTGAACGGCGATCTCGTCGAAACGACGCTGATCGGCGCGGTGCGCGTGCTCTATCGCGACGGCATGTGGCCGCTCGCCGGCCTCATCTTCGTCACGACGATCCTGATGCCCGCGCTGCAGGCGCTCGGCACGGTGTGGCTCGTGCTGCCGCTGTATCTGAACCGCAGACCCTGGCACGCCGACGCCGTGTTCCGTCTGCTGCGCGTCGCGCGCAACTGGGGCATGACCGAAGTGCTGATGCTCGGTCTCCTGGTCGCGGTCGTGAAGCTCGCGCATATCGCGTCGGTGGTCACCGGGCCGGCGCTGTGGTCGCTCGCCGCGCTGATGCTGCTGCTCGTCGCGGCGACGTCCGCGTTCGACGAGCGCGCGATGTGGATGCGCATCGAAGGCGCACCGCCCGGCATGCCCGCCGACACGCCGCTTCACGGGCGCACGGCGGCGGCGAGCGGCATCTGCGTCTGTCACGAATGCGGGCTCTCCACGCGCGGCACGCTGCGTCATGACCATCTGTGCTGCCCGCGCTGCGGCGCCCATCTGCATCTGCGCAAGCCCGCGAGCCTGTCGCGCACGTGGGCGTATCTCATCTCCGCGGCGGTTCTCTACGTGCCCGCGAACCTGCTGCCGGTCATGAACACGAGCTCGCTCTTCGGCGCGCAGAAGGACACGATCATGAGCGGCGTCGTGTACCTGTGGCATTCGGGATCGTGGCCGCTCGCGATCATCGTGTTCATTGCGAGCATCGCCGTGCCGATGCTCAAGATTCTCGCGATCGGCTATCTCGCCGCCACCGCGAATCTGCGCATGACGCAGCGCAACGTGCAGCGCGCGCGCATCTACCGCATCGTCGAGCTGGTGGGCCGCTGGTCGATGCTCGATATCTACGTGATCGCCGTGCTCGTCGCGCTCGTGCAGTTCAGCGCGATGGCGACGATCGAGGCCGGTCCGGCGGCGATCGCGTTCGGCGCGGTCGTCGTGCTGACGATGTTCGCGGCGATGTCGTTCGATCCGCGCCTCATTTGGGACAGCGCGCCGCCACGGGAAGAAAGGCGATGAACACACCCGGCGATATCCCCGATGCGGAAGTTGCGCCGAAGAAGCGCTGGCGCATTCCGTGGGTCTGGGTCGTTCCGGCGGTCGCGGTGGTGATCGGCATCTGGCTCGCCGCGAAAACCGTGCTCGAACAGGGACCGACCGTCACGATCAGCTTCAAGACGGGCGAAGGCATCGAAGCCGGCAAGACGAAGATCAAGTTCAAGGACGTGGACATCGGCCTCGTGAAGTCGGTCGCGCTGTCGAAGGATTACAAGCGCGTGGTCGCCACGGCCGAGCTGACGCGCGACGCGACCAACATGCTCGTCGAGGACACGCGCTTCTGGGTCGTGCGGCCGCGCGTGGCGGGCGGCTCGGTGTCGGGCATCAGCACGTTGCTCTCGGGCGCCTATATCGGCATGGATATCGGGCGCGCGAAGCAGGACCGGCGCGATTACACCGGCCTCGAAACGCCGCCGGTCTTCGCGAGCGACGTGCCCGGCCGGCAGTTCGTGCTGAAGGCGACGGATCTCGGCTCGGTCGATGTCGGCACGCCGATCTATTTCCGCCGCCTGCAGGTCGGCCAGGTGACGTCCTTCGAGCTCGACAAGGACGGCAGCGGCGTCACGCTGCACATATTCGTCAACGCGCCCTACGACCGCTACGTCAACGCGGATTCGCGCTTCTGGCAGGCGGGCGGCATCGACCTCACGCTCGGCACCGACGGGCTCAAGGTCAACACGCAATCGCTCGTCTCGATCCTCGTGGGCGGGCTCGCGTTCGAGACGCCCGCCGTGTCGCTCAGCTGGGCCGAGGCGCCGCCCAACACGACCTTCAATCTGTATCCGACACGGGCCGAGGCGCTGCGCGTGCAGGAGCGCATCGTCGATAACTATGTGTTCGACTTCTCGGGCTCGGTGCGCGGGCTCGCCGTGGGCGCGCCGGTGGAATTCCGCGGCATCCAGGTCGGCGAGGTGGCGGCCATCAACACGCGCTTCGACCCGGTCACGAAGCGCATCAGCATTCCGGTCGAGATCAGGCTGTATCCGGAGCGCTTCACGTCGCGATTCGCCACGGGGCCGACGGGCGGCAGGGTGGCGACAGACCGGCGCGCGCTCGCGGACGTGCTCGTCTCGCGCGGCCTGCGCGGGCAGTTGCGCACGGGCAGCCTGCTCACCGGCCAGTTGTACGTCTCGCTCGATTTCTTCCCGGGCGCGAAGAAGGCGAGCATCGACTGGAACCGCAGTCCGCCCGAATTGCCGACGACGCCGAGCGGCCTCGAATCGATGCAGGATTCCATCAACCGCATCATGACGCGCATCGACAAGCTGCCGATCGAGGAACTGACCGCGAGCGCGCGGCAGACGCTCAACAGCACGACCGCGCTGATGCAGGGCCTCAACACGCAAGTCGTGCCGCAAGCCGCGACCACGCTCGCCGCCGCCCGCGCCGCGCTCGATGCGGCGCATTCCACGCTCATGCCGGATTCGGGCCTGCAGCAGGACACGGCCGAAGCGGTCCGGGAACTGACGCGCACGGCGGCCTCGTTCCGCAGTCTCGCGGACTATCTGCAGCAGCATCCGGAAGCGTTGCTGCGCGGCAAGCCGGAGGACAAGAAGTGATGCGGTCCACTCTGCTCTCTCTCTTACTCGCCGTTCTGCTCGCCGGGTGCGGTTCGCCACCCGCGAGCTTCTACCGGCTGAGCACCGATCCCTCGCTCGCCGCGACGGCCGCGCGCACGAACTCGCGGCCGGTGATCGTCGGGCCGGTGACGGTGCCCGATCTCGTCGACCGGCCGCAGATCGTCACGCGCAACACGAACAACGAAGTCGCGCTCAACGAATACGCGCGCTGGGGCGAGCCGCTCAACAGCAGCATCGCGAGCGCCATCGCAGGCGATCTCACGTTGCTGCTCGGGTCCGATCGCGTCGCGCCCGCCTCGCGCTCGCTCGCGGACCCGCAAGCATGGCGCGTGCGCGTCGATATCCAGCAGTTCGAATCCGTTCCCGGCGATACCGTCGCGATCGACGCGCACTGGTCCGTGCGCCGCTTCGGCGACGAAAACGGGCTGTCCGGCCGCTCGCTCGTGCGCGAGCCCGTCGCCGGCGCAGACTGGAATGCGCTCGTGGCCGCGCACAGCCGCGCGCTCGGGAGCGTGAGCCGCGACATCGCCAACGCGATCGCGCGCAGCGCCTCGCCCTGAGCGACGCGGTTACAGGACCCAGTGTTCCGCGCCATCGAGCGCGGTGCCGGCGGGCGGCATGTCGCGCCGCGCGATCCGCACGAACTCGACCGCGCGCGTCTGCTGCGGCTGCATCGGCATGCGCGCGAGCTGGATGGTGACTTCCGCGCCGCATTCGTCGCTGCCCTCTTCCACGAGCAGGTTCATCTGATTGATGCACAGCGTGCGCGGCGTGACGCTGATGAGCGCCGCGGGCTCCGCGAGCAGATCGACGAGCGTGCGAAGCTGCACGTCGACGGCTTGCGCCCGCGAGCCGAGCGCGGCGAGCGCCGCTTCGTTCTCCGCGACGTCGCGTTGCAGGCGCGCCATGTCGCCCGATGTCCCGACAGACGAGACGAGACCGCCCATGCCCGTGCCGCGCCGGCCGAGCATCTGCATTCGCGCGCTGAGCAGTGCGCGCTCTTCGTTGAGCGCCTCGCGCCTCGCTTCCTGCGCGGTGAAACGCGCCATCGCCTCGAGCGTCAGTTGCTCGACCATGCGCAGCACGATGTCGCGCCTGAGCGCGTCGTCGGTTTCCGCGCAGATGCGCATGCGCTTGTCCTCGAAGCCGATCGTCGTGCGCGCGACGTCCGCGCGCATCACGCCGCCTTCGAGCGCGGAGCCGAGCACGCGCCGCTCGATCATCCGGCTGCTCAGCACGGCATGGACGTGGTCCGCGGTGAAATGCTCGTCGAACCAGCCGCGCACTTCGTTCGATTGCCCGATGACGCTCACGATATCCTCGGGCGTCGCGAACATCGCGCGCAAATGCGGATCGCCCGCCCAAGCGCCGGGTGTCGCATCGCGCGGCGGCGGCAGCGCGCAGACGAGCTCGCGCGCGAACCCGAGCGTCTTGCCGATGACGGGCGCAAGCCGCGCTTCGAAGCGACTCGCGAGCCTCACCTGCGGCGCAATCGCGACGATGCGCTCGAGCGCCTGCCGCACGTCCTCGCGCGACGCCTGAGGCTCACTCGCCCTGCGATTGAAGAGCCGGTCGAAGAGTTTCATCCCATGATGTGCACGCCGCCGTCCACATAGAGCGTTTCGCCCGACAGCCGCCGCGCATAAGGCGTCGCGAGGAACGCGCATGTGAAGCCGACGTCCATGATGTCGACCAGTTCGCCGAGCGGCGCGCGTTCTTCGGCTTCGGTCAGCAACAGGTCGAAGTCCTTGAGCCCCGACGCCGCGCGCGTCTTGAGCGGGCCCGGAGAGATCGCATGCACGCGAATGCCCTGCGGACCGAGCTCGTAAGCGAGATAGCGCGCGCACGCTTCGAGCGCGGCCTTCACCGGGCCCATCACGTTGTAGTTGGGGACGACCTTGTTTGCGCCGTGATAGCTCATCGTGAACATCGCGCCGCCGTTTTTCATGAGCGGGGCCGCGAGCCGCGCCATGCGCACGAACGAATGGCAGGAGATGTCCATCGCCTTCGCGAAGCCTTGCGCCGAACAGTTCAACAGGCCGCCTTGCAGATCGCCCTTCGGCGCCCACGCGATCGAATGCACGAGGATATCGAGCCTCGCCCACTCGCTCGCGATGCGCGCGAACACCGCGTCGGTCTCCTCCTCGCTCGATGCGTCGAGCGGCATGAAGATCGGCGCTTCGAGATCTTTCGCGATCGGCTCGACATACGGGCGCGCCTTTTCGTCCGCATAGGTGATGGCGAGATCGGCGCCCAGTTCGCGGAACGCCTTCGCGCAGCCATACGCGATCGAATGCTCGTTGGCGATGCCGGTGACGAGCGCCTTCGCGCCCTTCAACACGGGATGTGGCACGTTCAGCGTCATGCGCGCGCTCCTTCGATCAACGCGAGCGCATGACGCGCGATCATCAGTTCCTCGTTGGTCGGAATCGCCCAGGCGCTCACCTTGCTCGACGCGGTGCTGATGCGCGGGCCGCCGCTCTCGTTGGCTTTGGCATCGAGCTCGATGCCCCACCATGCCGCCTGCTCGCACACGCGCTGACGTATCTCTTTCGAATGCTCGCCGATGCCCGCCGTGAACACGACGGCATCGAGCCCTTGCAGCGCGGCGCTCATCGAGCCGAGCTCGCGGCCGATGCGATACACGTAAAGGTCGATGGCGAAGCGCGCGCGTTCGTCGCTGCTCGCGAGGAGCGCGCGCATGTCCCCCGAGATGCCCGATACCCCGAGCAGGCCCGAGCGGCGATACAACAGGTCTTCGATCTCGCGCGCGTTCATGCCGAGCTCGTCGAGGAGATAAAGGATCACGCCGGGATCGAGATTGCCGCAGCGTGTGCCCATCATGAGGCCATCGACGGCGGTGAAGCCCATCGTGCTCGCGACGCTCCTGCCCGCGTGTATCGCGCACAGGCTCGCGCCGTTGCCCAGATGCGCGACGACCGTGCGCCCGCGCGCCGCATCGGGCGCGATATCGGGCAGCGTACTCGCGATGTATTCGTACGAGAGGCCATGAAAGCCATAACGCCGCACGCCGTTCTTCGTGATCGATTCGGGCAGCGCGAACGCCTGCGCGAGCGGCGCCTGATCCGCATGAAAGGCCGTGTCGAAGCAGGCGACTTGCGGCAGGCCCGGATTGCGCTCGGCGATGATGCGGATCGGCTTGAGATTGTGCGGCTGATGCAGCGGCGCGAGCGGCGTGAGCTTGTCGAGCTCGTCGAGCACGTGCGCGTTCGTCAGCACGGGCTTCGTGAAATGCGCGCCGCCATGCACGACGCGATGCCCCACGCCGATCAGACGATGCCCCACGCCATGACCGCGCAGAAAAGCGCCCAGATATGCGATCGCATCGGCATGTTCGAGCCTTGCGCCCTCACCCCACGCATTTTCGCCGGTCTTCTCGCCTTGCGCATCGAACGCGACGAAATGCGGCGAGCTGAAGAGACCTTCCACTTGTCCGCGCGTGACGAGTTCGAGCGCTTTGCCTTCGACATCGAACGCGCTGAACTTGATGCTCGACGAACCCGCGTTGAGAACCATGATGACGTCGGCCATGGCTTACCCCGCCACTTGCGCTGCTTCGCGGCGCTTCGACGCCACGAGCGACGCGATCGCGCACGACGCAAGCCGCGATTGCAGCGAATCGGCACGGCTCGTCAGGATGATCGGCACGCGCGCGCCGAGCACGATGCCCGCCGCATCCGCGCCCGCGAGAAACGACAGGCTCTTCGCGAGCATGTTGCCCGCTTCGAGATCCGGCACGATCAGCACGTTCGCGCGCCCCGCGACGGGCGAATCGATCTTCTTCGTCCTCGCGGCTTCGGGATCGATCGCGTTGTCGAGCGCGAGCGGGCCATCGACGAGCGCACCGGTGATCTGATGGCGATCGACCATCTTGCAGAGCGCTGCTGCCTCCAGCGTCGACGGCACTTTCGGGTTCACCGTTTCCATCGCGGAGAGGATCGCGACCCTGACCTCGTCCATCGGCAGCGCGTGGCAGAGATCGATTGCGTTCTGCACGATATCGACCTTGTCGGCGAGCGTCGGCGCGATGTTGATCGCGGCGTCGCTGATGATGAGCACGTTCTCGTGGCCCGGCACATCCATGATGAAGCAGTGCGACAGGCGCCGTTGCGTGCGCAAGCCGCGCTCGCGTTTCACGACGGCGGCCATGAGCTCGTCGGTGTGCAGGCTGCCTTTCATGAGCGCCTCGGCTTTCGCTTCGCGCACGAGTTCCACCGCCTTTTCCGCGGACGCATGACTGTGCGGCGCATCGACGACAGGAAAGCCCGCGATGTTCAGCCCGCATTCCTCCGCGACCTCGCGAATGCGCTCGCGCGGCCCGACGAGAATCGGCGCGATCAGGCCCATCTCATGCGCCTTGACCGCGCTTTCGAGCGATGTCCGGTCGCACGGATGCGCGACCGCCACCGCGAGCGGCGGCAGTGCCCTGCAAATCTCGATGAGCCGTTCATACTTCTCGTGCGTATGATTCATACCGCCTCCCGTTGAACGTGAGATGCGCCGCCGATGCCTCAGTGCGCGGGCGCTGAACGTCTTGCCGCGCGCGCGGCCTTGACGGGCAGCGCCGCGCGAATGCGCGCGAGCATGTCGTGCTGCGCGGCCGTCGGCTCGAAGCCTTGCATGCGGCTGTCCGCGTGCAGCTTGTCGAAGAGCGTGATGAGCTTCTTGCGGTCGTCGTTGTCGTCGAGGAGATCGGGCAAGGTCGCGAGCGCCTGCTCCGGCTCGTAGCGCACGATGATTTCCTGCTCGCCGCGGATGCGCCGCCATTGGTCGGGCGGCATCTGCGGCAGATATTCCGCGTAGTCGGCCGCGAGCGCCTGCCGCAAGACCATGCGCGTGAGCGGCAGCGGCTCGTCGTGCCGCATCAGCAGGCACGCGACGCGCGCGACGGCCTCCGCATACCCACCGTGCCCGATCGATGCAAGCGCGTCCTGAACGAAAGGCAGATCGCGCGGATCGGCTACAGGCTCCGGCGCCTCCTGCCGTTGCGCCTGATGCGCGGAGAAGAGGTTGCCGTAGACGGAGAAGAACATTGCTTCCGTCGTGGCATCGCGCATCGCACGATAAAAGTCGAGGCTCGCGCTGATCATGTCGGAGCCGCAATGCTCCGCACGCCGCAGCACACTGGTTCCGGTGTCGGGCTTGCGCGCGGCCCTGACCGCATCCGCCGCGGGGCCGAGCCATGCGAGCCACGGGTTGTAATCCGAGAACATCCAGCGTTGCGCGCGCAATGGATGAAACGCGCGCAGCATGCTCGCGGTGGTGTCGTTGGCCATCGCCTGCACGAAGGGCTGCGCGAAAAGTTCATAGGCGCGCTGATTGAAATCCGATACCTGCTTCACCGCTTCGAACGGCCGCTCGTCGACGCGCTCGAAACGATTGAAGCGTTCCTTCACCTCTTCCAGACGGCGCTCGCGAAAGCTCACGTCGTACTCGGTCTTGCCGCCCTCGCCCTTTCGTTCGGCGATCTCCATGCCGTACAGCCCCGGCGGAAACGATTCGATCGCCTCCAGCACCGATGCGATCTGCGTGTACTCCTTCTTCGCGACCTTGCCGCTCACGAAGATGCCGAGGTGGCCGATGTTCTCATGCATCAATCCGACGATCACCTGGCCGCGCGCCTTGATCTCGTCCGTGCTGCCGTAGATGTCCGCGACCCAGTTGAACGCCTGCTGCGGCGGCGTGATGTTGTCGCCCATCGACGCGAAGAGGATGATCGGCGACTTGATCGCCCGCAGATCGAAGGACGCGCCCGACACGCCGCGCACTTCACCCGACCATAACTTGTTGCCGACGAAAAGATTGCGCGTGATCCATTCGATCTCTTCGCGGTTCATCAGGTAATAGCCGCCCCACCAGCGTTCGAAGTCGAGAAAGCGCGGCGGTTCGGTGTCGATGTTGTCGAACAGCTTGTAGTACTTGTCCCAGAAACTGTTCGCGGGATTGAGGTTCTCGAAATTCTCGACGAGATACGCGCCGTCGAACTTGCCGTTGCCGAGGTCCGCCGTCAATGACGCGAGCCAGGTGCCGCCCAGCATGCCGCCGGAATAGCGCATGGGGTTGTCGCCCTCGCCTTCGCTCCATGCGCCGCTCCAGTACGACATCGGCGCGCCGTTGATGACGAGCGGGCCGGTATCGTCGGGCTGCGAGCTCGCAAGCATCATCGCGGCCCAGCCGCCCTGGCAGTTGCCGACGATCGCGGGCTTCGCGCTGTCGGGATGCAGCTCCCGCACGTGCCTGACGAACTGCTGTTCGGCCGCGCATACATCGAGCAGCGTCTGACCGGGTTGCGGGTCGCGGAAGAACGTGACGAAGTACACCGGATGACCCGCGCGCAACGCGACACCCACTTGCGAATCGTCCTTGAAACCGCCGATGCCGGGACCGTGCCCTGCACGCGGATCGATGATGAGATAAGGCCGTTTCAACGGATCGATGCTCACGCCCTCGGGCGGCACGATGCGCAGGAGCGCGTAGTTCACGGGCCGCGCGAAGGTCCGGCCATCGAGCAGCATTTCATGCGCGAAGTGCAGCACCGGTTCGAGACCGCGCTTCGTCTGCTCGATGAAATTGTTGCCGCGCTGACGCAGCGTGTCCCAGAAGAGAATCGAACGCTGCACGAGATCGAGCGCATAGGTGTAGCCGTTCAACTGGCCCGCTGCGTTCGCGCCCGCATCGCTGAAACGATCCGCGTCGCCGTTGCCGAAAAGACGCGTGCCCGCATCGCGCGTGCGCTCGCTGAATTGCTGCTGCGCCAGTTCCGCGCGCTTCTCGAACACGCGCGCGACTTTTTCCGCGATTTCCTGGCTTCGCGCCAGTTGACCTGCATACGGCATGACGTGACCTCCGCGAAGAGAACGTGCAAGGGATGAGGCTCAAAGCAGATGTATCGGCCGGCGAGATGAACGCATGGACCGATGAATTGAATACCATCATTAAAATATATGCGCAATGTGCGACAGGGAAGTGGCAAATAAGGCAACTCAGGTTCGCGCGGCGGTATCGCCGTCGGGCGAAACAATCTGCCGGTACTTCGTCACAACATGTTCGAGGTTGTAGAACATGCGCGATTCGCCGAGCGCTTCGCCGAGCGGCGAGCGCCGCACCGCCGCGAGCACGCCCGGATTCAGGCCCGCGAGCCAGAGCGTGGTGCCGTTCGCGGCGAGGCGGGCTTCCGCTTCGCTCATCATCTTGAGCGCGGTGTATTCGATATCGAAGACGCGGCTCAGGTCCAGCACGACGACCTTCGCGCCGGACTCGCGCACGAGCGGCCGGATCTTTTCGGCGACACGTTGCGCATTGGCGAAAAATATCCGTCCCTCGGGACGCAGCAGCAACAGGCCGGGAAACGATTCGTCATCGGGATGTCTCGACGAATCGCGGCGAAACACGTTCGTGCCCGGTATCCGCCTGAGCGCATAGACCGGCGGATCGGACACCTGATGCGCGAGCGCAAAAAGCGACACGACGATCGCGACGACGATGCCCTCCAGCGTGCCCAGCAGCACGACGCCCGCGCATGCCGTCAGCGCCCAGACGAACTCGGTGCGGCGGATCTTCAGAATTGCGTCGAATTCGGCGGGGCTGAAAAGCCCGATGGAATAGAACACCACGACGGCGGCGAGTGTCGCGTGCGGCATCAGCGCCATCAGCGGCGCGAACAGCAGCATCACGGCGAGCGCGACGAGCGCCGTCATGAGGCTCGCGAGTTGCGTGCGCGCGCCCGCTTGCCGGTTCACGGCCGTCTGGCTCGTTCCGCCGCCCGCAACCATCGCGCCGAACAATGCGCCGCCCGCGTTCGCAAGACCGGTCGCGAGCAGTTCGCGGTTCGCGTCGGGCACCGGCTCGTCGTTGCGCGCGAAGGCGCGGGCCGCCGCAATGCTTTCGGTGAAGCTCATCAATGCGATGCCCAGCGCGTCCGGCCACAGCTTCAAGGCAAGCGACAAATCCGGCTGCGTCCACGAGGGCAATCCCGCCGGCACCGCGCCGACCGTTTCGACGCCGTGCGCGCGCAGATCGAAGGCGGCGACTGCAATGATCGCCGCCGCGACGACCAGCAACGGCGCCGGCGCGCGCGGCGTGAAGCGTTCGAGCAGCACGAGCGCGACGAGCGTGAGCATCGCGAGCGCGAGCGTGCTCGCCGAAAGATGCGGTAACCCCGCGACGAACGCGCCGACATTGTGGAAGAACGACCCTTTCGGATAGTGGATGCCGAACAGTTTCGGCAACTGATCCATGACAATGACGATCGCCACGCCCGCCTTGAAGCCCACGAGCACCGGCTCGGAAATGAAGTTGGCGACGAAGCCGAGGCGCAGGCACGCTGCCGCGACGAGCATCACGCCGACGAGCATCGTCAGCGTGGCATTGGCGATGGCGAGCGCGTGCGTGTCGTCGTTGCCGATCGTCGTACTCAATGCATTCGCGGCGAGAATCGCGAGCGTGGTCGTCGTGCTCACGGAGAGCGCGCGCGACGATCCCGTGAAGGCGTAGACGATCATCGGCACGCATGCCGTGTAAAGGCCGGCCTGAACGGGCAGGCCGGCGATCGTCGCGTAGGCGAGCGCCTTCGGAATCACGACGGCCGCCGCCGTCAGACCCGCGATCGCATCGGCGCGCGCCCACTGTTTCTCATAATGAAACAGCCATTCGGGAGCGATGGGCGCGCGCGGCGGCATGACGAAACCCGTGCGCCGGTGTCGCGCTCAGAAGCGCTCGGGCACGTAGCGCAGCGGCCGGTCGCTCTCGCGATAGCCCTCCGGCTTCTGGCGCTTGGGCAGCTTCACCTTTTCCCTCGGCACGGCCGTGTAGGGAATGTTCGTCAACAGATGGCTGATGAGATTCAGGCGCGCGCGGCGCTTGTCGTCGGAACGTACGACGTACCACGGTGCGAGATCGGTGTCGGTTGCTTCGAACATGTCGTCGCGGGCGCGCGAATAGTCGTACCAGCGGCTGTACGAGCGCAGGTCCATCGGCGAGAGCTTCCAGATCTTGCGCTCGTCGTGGATGCGCTCTTCGAGGCGCCGCGTCTGTTCTTCCTGGCCGACTTCGAGCCAGTATTTGAGCAGGATGATGCCCGAATCGATGATCGCGCGCTCCACGAGCGGCACGCCTTTCAGGAACGTTTTCGCCTGCTCCTCGGTGCAGAAGCCCATCACGCGTTCGACGCCCGCGCGGTTGTACCAGCTCCGGTCGAAAAGCATGATTTCGCCCGCCGCCGGCAGATGCGGCAGATAACGCTGCACGTACATCTGCGTCTTCTCGCGCTCGGTGGGCGCGGGCAGCGCGACCACGCGGAAGATGCGCGGGCTCACGCGCTCGGTGATCGCCTTGATCGTGCCGCCCTTGCCCGCGCCGTCGCGCCCTTCGAATACGACGCAGACCTTCGCCCCCGTGTGGACGGCCCATTCCTGGAGCTTCACGAGCTCGACATGCAGACGCGCAAGCTCCTTCTCATACTGCTTTCGGCTCAGGCGCTCATGCACAGCCGCGCCTTCGCGCACGCCCCTCGATTCGCCGACAGCCTTCTCTTCTTTCATCGCTGTCTCCCCATGTGGTTCGATGCAACCCGTGCGGCCGCCCCGCGGCCGCCGTCGAGACGATGCGCGCGGCACCGGGTCGCGGCCTCGTCATGACGCCATCAGGTTTCGTTGCGCTCGGGCACAACCTGCACCATGAGCGTGCGATTTTTCCAGAACATGTTGTGAATGCGCGGCTGAAACGTGCGCAGCACGTGCGGCTCGACGTTATCGAAGCTCACGACGGCGGCCGGATGCTCTCCGGTGCCGGGCACGCGCTGAATCGAATCGTACGGAGGAAAGCCGTAATTGCAGAGGAACTGCCGGATTTCATCGTCGGTCGTGGACTCGTCTACATTGCCTATCCAGAGATCACCCATTGCGAAATTCTCCGTTGAGTTTCGTGTTGTTTCTGCTTCTATAGCCTAGTACACGAACGGCCGATCAGGTCGATTCATCGCGCTTTCCCGATCTTCGTTGCGCGAGCGGATTCAACGCGACGACAAAGGTCACGATGCCGATGCCGAGCGCCCACATGCCGTAGCGGAATTCCGGCTTCACGTCATACAGCAGACCATGAATCGTGAAGTAGAGGCCGCCGAGCCAGATGAAAACGCCGATCGAGGCAACCACCATGCGCGGCTCGTTCAATCTCATCGTTCTCTCCTGATGTTGCGCGGAATAGATCCAGTTTAGGAAATCCTGGGTCGCCGTGTGAACGCTCTCGTATGCGTCGGGCTTGGCGCGCGCCGCCCGGTAGGCTACATTTCCTGCGTGTGACCGTGGGATCGTTCAAGGGCTCCGCGCATGCGATGTGCATCGGCACATCGGCGGAGCAGCCGTTTGCAACGTACGACCAATCAGCCGTTCAACGTTCGAGCGCTGCGCACATGCGAAAGCCGATCCTTTCTTCGATCCGGTTGCGCATCTTTTCGATGCTCGTCCCGATCGCCCTCGCACCCGTCCTCGCGCACGCGCAGGCCGCGCCGGACCGCGCCGTCGTCGGGGCGAACGTCAAGAGCTACGCGAACGCCGTGCTCGCGATCATGTCGTACACCGCGGTGCCGGATGTCACGACGAGTTCGCTTTCCATCAACAGCGGCACCACCGGCAATCCGGGCTTCGGCCAGACGCAGCTCGGCGGCGGCTTTACCCTGAGCCGCTCGTTTCCGCTTTACCTCGAAGGGACTGTGGCGTACAGCCGGTACGACCCGACCTTCATCGCGACCGAAGGCAATCAGCAACGTCCGGTGCCGGCGAAATGGAACACCGCGAGCACGACCATCGGCATCGGCTGGGATTTCCCGATCACCGACGAGTTGCGCCTGCGGCCGATCCTGAACGGCATGATCGGCCGTGTGGCGAGCGATCTGCGCGTCGCTCAGACCGTGTTCAACCGTGTCGCCAACTCCAACCTCCAGTTCCTCGAAGACGGCGCGCTCAATGCGTACGGTCTCGGCGGCTCGCTGATGCTCGATCTGGAGCACTACCGCGAACACTACGAGATCGATCTCGAACTCCGCGCAACCGATATCTATTTACGCAGCTTCGGCAGTTCGTCGGAAGCCGTTCAGGGATCGGCGACGGCCCAGCAATTCAGCCTGTGGGCGCGCTGGCGTGCCCCCACAGGCCTTGCCGCGCTCGACCGCCCGGTGCGCTATGTGCTCGAAACCGCGTACTCGCATTACTTCGGCGACAGCGCCGGCGTACTCGGCTTCAACGACCTGACATCGCTCGGTGTCGGATTGGAGCTCGACAGCAGCCGGTATCCGGTCGTCATCACGCGCACACGCGCGATGGTGCGCTACGTGTTCGGCCACAACGTGCACGGCGTGTCGTTCGGCTTCGCCGTCAGCTTCTAGATTTGCGCGCATGCCTTCATCGTTCCCGCGTCCTGAGAAAGTGCGCGGGTTCACGCCCATGTCAGGCGCCGTTCACAGCACGTTGCGCTGGCTGGGATCGTATTTCGGGTCCGGCTGCTTCTGCGTTTGCCTGAGCACGCCCTGAGCGTCGAAATAGAAGTGAAAGAGCATATGGTCGATGTTGTTCTCTATATACCGATACGACCACACCTCACGATCCATCCGCTTGAAATAGGCCGTCTCGAACGGACGGCCGAATGCGACCAGCACGTCGTTGCGCGTCCATTTGTTGATCTCGGCCCGATAGAACTCGTTTTCCTGAAGCACTTGCCGCACACTGACCGTGTTACCCGACGCGTCGAGATCGACGGCCGTGGTCGTCGATCCCATAGGCTGCGTGGGCCACATGAGACGCTTGCCGCCATTGGGCAGGTCGTAGGTTTCCGTCGGTGGCCCGAGCTTCGCGATGATCGCCTGCTGATCCATGCCGGGTTGCACGCGCTGCTCGGGCTGCGCGCAACCGGCGAGCGCGAGCGCGACGGCGCACGCGCCATGCGTCATCGCGAATGCGAAGCGTCTTTTCATGGTCTCCCCCGCGTTGCCGTGATGCTCGTTTACGCTTATTTCTTCGTGGCAGGCTCGACGGAGATCGCGAGCGCTTCCGTATAGACCGCTTTCACCTGATCGCCCTTTTTCACGCGCTTCAGGCGGTCCGGGTCCTGCACGCGCAGGTCCACGATTTCGCCGCGCGGCCCGCGCAACGTGACGATCTTCGCATGACGATCGACGCCGATCACATCCGCGATGACCGTCACTTCCCGGCCGAGTGCGCCGCCGGGCTTCGCACCGCGCGGCGCACGCTCGGCCGTGTCGTTCTCCGAGCGTGACGCCTGCGTTTTCTTCTCGATGAGACTCAGCGTCAACGATTCCCGATACCGCGCCGTGACGACATCGCCGAGCGCGAGCTGGTCGAAGTTGCGCGCCTCGTTGGTCACTTCCAGCTCGATCACCTTGCCCGCCTGCGTTTTCAACGTGACGGTGCGCGTCGCCGGATCGATGCCGACGATCGTCGCCGTGACCTTAGCGACGCCCTGCACCGTGGCGCCGTTCGCATCGCGCGTGACGCTCACGTCGTTTTCGGGCTCGGCGGACAATGCGCTTGCGGATATCGCAAGGCACGACAAGACAACGAGACTTACACGTTTCATGATCGTGCTCCCTGTTTATATCCGCGCCGCAACGAAGTTACTGGATCGAGTAGCCGCGTCCCTGCATGCAGGCTGCCCACGCGCGGTAGTACGTGGACATCGCGCCCTGGCTCTGCGCCTGCGTGTTGGCTTCCTGCGCGCGCTTGTTCTGCCGCGCGCGCATTCCGCCCGCCATCGTGCCGGTGGCCGCGCCGATCGCCGCGCCCTTGCCCGCATCGCCCGCAATCGCGCCGATCACCGCGCCACCCGCCGCGCCGCGCGCCGCGCCGCCCACGCGCTCACCGCCGCCCACGGCCGGCCCGCCCTGCGGAGGCGGCGCCGCGGAAGCAGTCGCCGGGTCGATGCCCGTGTTGCTTTTTGCCCAGCTATAGCACGCGCCGTCGTCGCTTTGCTGTTGCTGCGCACTCTGACCTTTGGACGGGTAAGCGATCGGTTTGCTCTGTGCGACGGCATCGAGCGCCATCACGGCGATCACGATGGCGCAGCCCGCACGCAATCTCTTTGCATTCATGGTGACTCCTTCCCTGAGTTCGATAATTCAAGCCATTCAAAATTTCGGCGCTTCCGCGAAATCCGCGCCCCGGTCTTCCTTCGAGGCTTCTGCAAGCGGGCCAGGACCGCCGCGATCCAAATTCCGTGCGCTTGCGCGGACGCACCGCAATCTTTTGATACACGACGCCGTTGCTATTCACAACGAATGTCGTCGCGCCGTGCTGCGAGGGATACGCGGTCATCGCGAAGCCCGCCAGCATGCGCCCGTCGATGATATAGCCGGAGGCGCCGTCCTGGCGCATACTTTTCGCTATTTCGTGAGGATTCGAAAGTAATATCCTTGATAAGCGTCAACCGGGTTTCGATCCTTGAAATGATTCGACGATCCGGCCGATATCGGCGCTCATCTTTTTCATGACTTTCGCGCAATTGGGAAGCGCATTCAAGGCATCCGGCCACGCTTCGTTCACAGGCTGATTCGTCGCGATGGCGCGCGAGTAAAACGCGACAAGAGGCACGCGGCGATATCCGGCTACACGGACCTCTCCAGACTCAGCAATCGGAGGCGTGGGAAAACCTGTGACCAAATCAGCGTCTTCGTATTCTGTGTTGCCGTTTGTCGCTCGATGCCCGCTGACGTTTCATCCCCGCGGAAAAGGGCTCCCTCTGCAAGATATGCGAACCTTTCAGCGATTTCAAGAATGGCAACGTAGGTGTTTATTCGCTCGTTCGGCGAACGCCCCCGGTTTTGGTTATCCGCCTAAGGCGATGATCGCCATCGTCAGGAGCACGCCCAGCGCCATCATCGAAAGCCCCGCTTTCCAGCCCTTCCAGCCCGCATAGCGGCCCAGTGCAAAGCCGCAGAAGAACAACATCACGAGCGTCAGCACGCGCGAGATCAGCAACGCCGTCGGCACATGTTCGAAGATGACAAACGGCGCCGCGACGGGAAACGTCGACAGCACGATGATGATGAAGATGCCCAGCGCCGCGAGAAAGTCGTCGCGTACGAAATGCGCGCGCTCGGGCAGGCTGCCGCTTTCGGCGATGCGCCTGCGAATGGTCTCGAGATCGGCGTCGGTCACGAACGGATCGAGCGCCGTGGACACGCGCTCGCGCAATGCGCGCACGCCCGCCGCCGCGTCGCGCTCGCGTTGTATGGAGAGCGCGAGCGCATGCCTGCGCGCGCGGTCCGTGATCGTGCGCACGAGATACATGACGGCGTCCGCGAGACCCCACGCGAGATTGCAGCCCATGGCCGTGTAGAGCATCTTTCGCCCCGCGTCCTCGCCGCCCGTCGCCGCCGATACCGTGCCCACGAACGTCAGCGCCATGAAGAGGCCGAAGCACAGTTCCGACACGCGATCGACCGTGTCGAGCACGGGCTCGCGCGCGCGTTCCTTCGGCGGATTTCCGGGAGTCATCGGCGCGCGCCGCTATTTGGCCTTCACCTCGTTTTCCAGCGGCTGGTTCTTCTCGAAGGCCGTGATGCTTTGCAGCGTGGTCTCGCAGATCGTCGTCAATGCTTCACGGGTCAGATACGCCTGATGCCCCGTCACGATGACATTCGGAAACGAGACGAGCCGCTGGAAAATGTCGTCGGTGATGATTTCGCTCGACAGATCGCGGAAGAAAAGATCTGCCTCCTGTTCGTAGACATCGATCGCGAGACCGCCTAGCTGCCCGGTCTTCAACGCCTCGATGACGGCCTCCGTATCGATCAGCGCGCCCCGGCTCGTGTTGACGAGCAACGCACCGGGCTTCGCGCGCTTGAGCGACTCTGCATTGATGATGTGATGCGTCTGCGGCGTCAGCGGACAAAACAGCGCGACGATGTCCGCCCGCTCGCCGATCTCTCCGGGCGTCGCATAGTGCAGGCCGAGCGCCTCGAATGCCTTCGACGGATAAGGATCGTAGCCAATCACGTTGCAGCCGAAGCCCTGCATGATCTTCGCGAAGACGCAGCCGATCTTGCCCGTGCCGACCACGGCGACCGTCTTGCCGCACAGATCGAAGCCGATGAGCCCGTCGAGCGAAAAGTTCGAATCGCGCGTGCGGTTGTATGCGCGATGCACCTTGCGATTGATCGCGAGCAGAAGCGCAACCGCGTGCTCCGCCACCGAGTTCGGCGAATAGTTGACGACGCGCACGACCTTGATGCCGAGCTTCGCGGCGGCCGCGAGATCGACATTGTTGAAGCCCGTGCAGCGCAGTGCGACGAGACGCGTGCCGCCCTTGTGCAATGCTTCGAGCACTTCGGCATCGGCCTTGTCATTGACAAAGATGCAGACGGCGCCGTAGCCCGCCGCGAGCTCGACCGTATCCATATTGAGCGACATCTCGTGATACCTGAGCTTGTGCTTCTCGACCTTGTTCGCTTCGTCGAGATACTCGCGCTCGTAGGGCGTCGAGCTGAAGATCGCCACTTCCATGATGTTCTCCTCCGAGATTTTGACGGCATGGTGACGCAAGGCTAACCCGCGGCAAGCGATATGGCGATCTGCACGAAAAGCACTTTGACGATGGTCATCGACGGGAAGATCATCGCGTACATGATGTCGGGCTGATCGGTCGGCGCGACGCGATTGGCGAATGCGAGGATCGCCGGATTGCCGGTCGCGCCGCAGATCACGCCGACCGACGTATCGAAGGGAAGCCTGAAGATCCACAGGCAGCAGACTGCCGTCACACTCACGAGAACCAGCAGCGTGATCACGCCGTAAAGCAGCAGAAGCGGCCCGGCCGTGGCCACGGTCGCGACGAACTTGGGCCCGCAGGAAATGCCCACTTGCGCGAGGAAGATCGTGAGGCCGAGGTTGCGCAGCACGAGATTCGCCGACAACGGCATCACCCAGACGAACGGCCCGTTGCGCCGCGCCTTGCCGAGACACAGCGCGACCAGCAGCAACGCGGCGAGCCCCAGGCTGAACGCGCCGAGGCCGGGAACCGGCAGCGGAATCGCACCGACGAGCAAGCCCAGGGCCGCGCCGATGCCGAGGCAGATGAAGCTCAGATCGGCTGTGCCCTTGATCGAATCGCCGAAGAACGTGCGCATCGTCGCCTGATGCGCGCGATTGACGAGCAGGCCGACGCGGTCGCCCGCTTCGAGGATCAGATCGGGTGTCGAGAGCATGTCGGCGTCGCCGCGGCGCACGTGCGCGATCGCGCAGTTGACGCCATCGGGAAAGCGAATATCGCCGAGCGCCATGCCGACGACCGCCGGATTCGACGCGAACACCCGCATGTAGTCGAGGTCTTCGCGATGACTCGTCATCCGTCCCGGCTGCAACTCGCCGCACAGCGTGGCGGCTTCGTCGAGCAGGCGGCGGTCGGTGGCCGTGGCGAGGAGCACATCGTCGGCGCGCAGCGTGAAATCGGCCGTGGGCAACTGATTGTGATGCGCGCGCCGCACCGCGGCGATCGCCACGCCGGAAGGCAGACGACGAGTAAGCTCCGCCAGCTTCAGACCGACGAAGTTCGCGTTTCTCAGCGCGATCTCCGCCGATTCGATCAACTTCGCCGGCGGCTTCTGAATCTTTACTTTCAGCGCCACGCTGAGCAGATAGATGAACAGGATCGGACCGGCAACGCCGAACGGATACGTGATGCTGTAGGCCACGGCTGCATCGTTGCTTTTCATCGATGCGATCGCGACCTGCAGGCTCGCCGTGCTGGTTCCGCTGCCGGCGAACATGCCGAGCGCATCGGCGAGCTTGATGCCGAAGTGTATGAAGGCGCAGGAAACGAGGCCCGAGACGACCACGCCGATGCACGCCGCCGCGTTCGCCTTCGCGCCCTCGCGGCTTGTCAGCCCGTGAAAGAACTGCGCGCCATACTGAATGCCGATGCCGTAGAGAAACAGCAGCAGCCCGAGCGTGCCGAGCAACGCCGGGGGCGCGGACTTCGGCGCGAATGCACCGATCGCGAGCCCGACGAACAGAACCGCGCCGGAACCGAGCGCCACGCCTTTGATGTTGATCTCGCCGATCAGATAACCCAGCGCAATCGTCAGGAAGAGCGCGAACAGCGACTGATTCTCGAGGAAGGTCCTGACTGCATCCATGCCGCCTCCTGTGGGTAGACAAAGCAACTCAGCAGTACACGAATATTAAAGGCGCTTTGCGCGGCGCAGTCCAGCATCACCGCGTAATCGACGCACGATCAACATGCAACCGATGCATCAATCCGATTCGAGCACGACGACGCTGCGTGCGCCGGCCCGGCACGCGCCGCGTTCGATCGCCGCCGTTTCGACATCCGGAACAATGTCCCTGGGCGATTCGGCCGACGTATCCACGATACGCCGCCAGCTCCGGTTGTCGAGGACGGGCAGCGCGACATCACGCGGCTCGTCGTGCATGTTGAAGACGATGTGCAGCATCGGCTCGCCCGCCGCCTGTCCAGCGAGTGTGAACGCCACGAGGCGCGCGCCCGGGTCATGCCACGCGGGCGCGTCGAGCCGTTCGCCGTGCCATGCGACATCGGGCTGCGTTTGCCCGTTCGCGGGTTGTCCTGTCAGAAAGCGCCGGCGGCGCAGGCTCGCGTGACGCTTGCGCAGCGCGATCATCTCGCGCACGAAGCGCAGCATGGCGCGGGCGTTGTCGGAGAGCTCCCAGTCGATCCACGAGAGCGCGTTGTCCTGACAGAAGGCGTTGTTGTTGCCGCGCTGGCTGCGCAGGATTTCGTCGCCGGCGAGCAGCATCGGCACGCCCTGGCTCAGAAGCAGGATCGCCATGAAGTTGCGCGCCTGTCGAAGCCGCAGGCCGATGATCGCCGGGTCGTCGGTCGCGCCTTCCGCGCCGCAGTTCCACGACAGATCGTCGTTGCTGCCGTCGCGGTTGTCCTCGCCGTTCGCCTCGTTGTGCTTGGCCTCGTAGCTCACGAGGTCGTTCAGCGTGAAGCCGTCGTGACAGGTCACGAAGTTGATGCTGTTCGCAGGCAGCCGGCCATCGCTCTGATAGAGGTCCGCGCTGCCCGCGATGCACGTGCACACCTCGCCGACGATGCCCGGATCGCCACGCACGAAACGCCGGATCACATCGCGGTAGCGCCCGTTCCATTCGGTCCACGCCATGCCGGGAAACGAGCCGACGTGATAGAGGCCGCCCGCATCCCAAGCCTCGGCGATCAGGGGCACGCGCGCCAGCACCGGCGAAGCTTCCATCGCCCACGGTAAAGGCGGCGTGCCCAACAACTCGCCGTTCTCGCCGCGCACGAACACGCTCGCGAGATCGAAGCGGAAACCGTCGACGTCCAGTTCGCGAACCCAGTATTCGAGGCAGCGCAAGATGAAGGCCGATACCAGCGGATGATTGCAGTTGAGCGTGTTGCCGCATCCGGTGTAGTCGCGGTAATGTCGCCCGTCGTTCGCATCTATCTGATAGAAGGTCTCGTTGGCGAAGACCTTGAAATGAATCACCGGTCCGTTCTTGCCCGCCTCCGACGTGTGATTGAACACGACGTCGAGCAACACGCGGATGCCCGCCGCGTGAAGTGCGTCGACGAACGCGCGGAACTCCTGCGGCGCGCACGCGGGCTCCACGCAATAGCGCGGATGCGGGCTGTAAAAGCTGTGCGTGCTGTAGCCCCAGTAGTTGCGCAGGCCACGCGCCGCGGCGGAAGCGGGAATGTCCTGTTCGTCGAAGGCCATCACCGGCAGCAGTTCGACGTGCGTGACGCCGAGCGCCTTCAAATAAGGAATTTTCTCGATGAGACCCGCGAACGTGCCGGGATGACGCACGCCGCTCGACGGATGCCGGGTAAACCCGCCGACGTGCAGCTCGTAGATGATCGCCTCGTCGAGCGTGCGAACCTCGACGTCGTCGTCAGGGCGGCCGAGCGGCTCCGTGACGATGCCCCGAAGGGACGCGTGCCCCGCCGCATGCGCGTCGGCGGCATGCTGACGATCATAGAAGCGGTCGCTCACGCCGCGCGCCTGCGGATCGATCAGTTCCTTGCGGCTCGCGGCCTCGTCGCTCATCTGCGGCACGCCGAGGGGACCGTATGCGCGCCACGTATAACAACTGCGCAACGGAAGATCCTCGACGAACACATGCCAGAAGAGATACGTGCGGTTCGCGTCGCCCGACAGCGCGATGACCTGAAACGGCTCGGCACTTTCTTCCGATGCGTACAGCAGCAGCTCGACGCGCGTAGCGCGCCGGCAGAACGCGCAGAAGTTGACGCCGCCCGGCATGACCGTCGCGCCGATGGGAAAGCGCGAGCCGGGCTGCGTGCGATAGATCCTTTGCGCGTGCGCTTCAGGACTGAGCAAGATCGATCCTCACCGGATGCGTCGTCCAGATGCGCTCGCAATATTCGCGGATCGCGCGGTCCGACGAGAACTTGCCCGAGCGTGCCGAATTCATGATCGACATGCGCGTCCATTGCCGCGCATCGCGCCATGCTTCGCTCACGCGGTCCTGACACGCGACGTAATCGGCGAAATCGGCGAGCACGAGGAAGGGATCGTGTTGCAGCAGGCTATCGACGAGCGGGCGGAACATCTCCTTGTCCCCGCGCGAGAAGCGGCCTTGCGCGATCTCATCGAGCGCATCGCGCAAGTCATCGTTGCCCTGCGCGTAGTCCGCAGGCCGATACCCCGCGCGCTTCAGCTCGTCCACTTGCTGCGCGCTGAGGCCGAAGAGGAAAAAATTCTCCGCGCCCGCTTCCTCGCGAATCTCCACGTTCGCGCCATCCAGCGTGCCGATCGTCAATGCGCCGTTGATCATGAATTTCATGTTGCCCGTGCCGGACGCCTCCTTGCCCGCCGTCGAAATTTGCTCGGACAGGTCCGCGGCGGGATAGATCCAGTGCCCGTTCTTCACGTTGAAGTCGGGATAAAACACCACTTTCATCCGGCCTTTGAGGCTTGCATCGTTGTTCACGACTTCCGCAATGCCGTTGATCAGGCGGATGATGAGCTTCGCCATCGCATAACCCGGCGCGGCCTTTCCGCCGAAGATGAAGCAGCGCGGCGCCGTATCGAGATCGGGATTGCGGCACAGGCGCCGATAGAGACTGATGATGTAGAGCGCGTTCAGATGCTGACGCTTGTATTCGTGGATGCGCTTCACCTGGATGTCGAAGAGCGCGCCCGGATCGACGTCGATGCCGGTCGTATTCCTGATGCGCGCCGCGAGCGCAGTCTTGTTGTCGCGCCGGATCGCGCGCCATGCGTCCTGGAAGGCGGTGTCGTCGGCGTGGGCCGCCAGCGCGTCGAGTCGTGCGAGATCGGTGCGCCAGCCGTCGCCGATCGTCTTATCGAGAAGGCGCGCGAGCCCCGGATTGCTCAGCATCAGAAAGCGGCGCGGCGTGACGCCGTTCGTCACGTTAAGGAAGTGCTCCGGGAACATCTCGGCGAAATCGCGCAGCACGGTCTGCTTCAACAGGTCCGAATGCAGCGCCGCCACGCCGTTGACCGCATGACTGCCGACGGTCGCGAGATTCGCCATGCGCACTTTCCTGTCGCCGGTTTCGTCGATGAGCGACATGCGCTTCACGCGCTCTTCGTCGCCGGGATACTGGCGGCGCACGTCATCGAGGAAGCGGCGATTGATTTCGTAGATGATTTCGAGCGGGCGCGGCAACAGGCTCTGAAAGAGCGGCAGGCCCCATGTTTCGAGCGCCTCGGGCAAGAGCGTGTGATTCGTATAGGCGAAGGTGCGCCGCGTGATGTCCCACGCCGCATCCCATGAAAGCAGACGCTCGTCGATGAGCAGGCGCATCAGCTCCGCCACTGCGACCGAAGGATGCGTATCGTTGAGCTGCGCCGCGAAAAGGTCCGCGAACTGGTCGATCGACGTGCCCTTCGCGTCCATCATGCGCAGCATGTCCTGAAGCGAGCAGGAAACGAAGAAATACTGCTGCGCGAGACGCAGTCGCTTGCCGGCCTCGGGTTCATCGTTCGGATAGAGCACTTTCGAGAGCGTCTCCGAGACGACCTTTTCCTCGACGGCCTCGTAGTATTCGCCCGCGTTGAAGTCCTGAAAATCGAAAGACTCGACCGCCTCGCTTTTCCAAAGGCGCAGGATGTTGCACGTATCGACGCGATAACCCTGCATCGGCATGTCGCATGCGACGCCTTTCACCTGGCGCCGCGCAATCCAGCGCACGCGCAGCCTGCCATCCGCATCCGTTTCGCTTTGCGTGTGTCCGCCGAAAGACACGTATTGGCTGATATCGGGGCGGACGATTTCCCACGGGTTGCCCTTTTGCAGCCACTTGTCGGTGGTTTCCACCTGCCAGCCGTCGCGGATCTCCTGATCGAAGATGCCGAACTCGTACCGTATGCCGTAACCCATAGCCGGGATTTCCAGCGTCGCGAGCGAATCCAGATAGCACGCGGCGAGGCGCCCGAGGCCGCCGTTGCCGAGCCCCGGCTCTTCTTCGATGGCAAGCAGCTCGTCCAGATCGTGACCGAGCGCGTGCATCGCTTCGCGCGCTTCGGCTTCCATGTCGAGATTGAGCAGGTTATTGCCGAGCTGCGGGCCGATCAGGAATTCGGCCGACAGATAGCAGGCGACCTTGACGTCCTTCGCCGCATAGACCTTCGTCGACGCGGCCCAGCGCGCGAGCATGCGATCCCGCACGCTGTACGCGAGCGCCATGTACCAGTCCTGCTGTGTCGCGATGTCGGGATAACGCGCCTGACGGCAGATGAGATTCCTCATGACGTCGTGCTGGAACGCATAGCCGGGCACGTCGCTCGCGGCGGCTTTCGCGTTCGCGACTGCATCGGTTGCGGAAACATCGCTCATGGCCGTCCCCCGTTCGGTTCATCACACTGAGCAAGGATATGTTAGGCGGCGGGGATTACAAGCGGCACGCGCGTTGCATCCACGCGTGCCGACAGCTTCATTGTTTCGATTCGCGCAATCGGTACACCGGGCCGTGGAGCGCTATTGCACGCCTTCGAGCAAGCCGAGCGCCATGGCGCGGCGCACCGCGTGCTTGCGCGAACTCGCGTCGAGCTTGCCGAAGAGATTCTTCAGATGCCACTTGACGGTGCCTTCGCCGACCGCCGCCGCGAGCGCAATTTCCTTGTTGCTCAGGTTGCGCGCGAGGAGTTCGAGAATCTCGCGCTCCTTCGGCGTGAGGATCACGCTCGGCAACGCGCGCGGGCCGCCCTCGCCGGAACGCGGCGGCACGCGCACGACATGCGGCGGCACGACGGGCCGCTCGCCCGGATTCACGTCGCCGGCTTCGCTCAGGCGCCGCGCCCAGTCCGCGAGCGCCGGATGCGCGTCGATCAGCACGCGCCCGAGGTGATACGTGCGCGCGAGGTTCAACGCTTCGAGAAACGGCGCGTGCCCTTCGCCGTTCGCCCGTTCCTGCGCGAACGCGCGCAAGGCCATCAGTTCGATGCGCTGGCGGCCGAGCTTCATCGTCGCGGCGAGCTGTTCCGCGTGCGCGAGCGGTTCGATGGCGGCCTGCCAGTCCTCCCGCGCGAGCGCCGCGCCGCCGTGCGCGGTCGACTGGAGCATGTGCATCGAGCGGCACCAGATCGGCCCGCGCGTCGCGCCGTGTTCATCGACGATCGCATCGATGCGCTCGACGAGCGCGTCGCAGGTCTGTGCGCGGTAACGGCCCGCGTGCGCCCGCACCTGCTCGGCAAGGCTCGTCGCGCAAAGACGCGGCAGGTTGCGCGCGACGCCCATCGCGTAAAGCATTTCGAGCAGATCGAGCGCGCGATGCTCGTCGCCGCGCACGGCCGCGATGCGCGCCGCCGTGCGGTAGGCGAGCATGACCGTTTCGGGCATCGCAGCGTGCTCGAGCACGTCGAGGCGATTGGCGAGCAGCGCGCCGGCCTCGTCGATGCGATCGTCCTCGTAGGCGATCGAAGCGCACGTCGCCGCGAACATGCACGTCAGCGGATGACGCCGCCCGAGATCGTCTTCGGCGCTCGCGAGCGCGGGCAGCAGCACGCTTTCGGCGAGCTTCACCTGTCCTTCCTGCAGCCACGTCAGGCCGACCATGTGATCGCCCCAGCGCACGACATAGCCGAGCCCCTTGCCGGTCTGCGCGCGCGTCACCGCCTGCTGGAGCCTGCGCGCCTGCGCGGGCTCGCCGAGCAGCATCGCGCGGGCGGCGAGGCGGTTCGCGTGCGCCTGCGCGAGCCATGAATCCTTCGGAGGCGGCGTCTGCGCCCACGGCTCGAAGAGCGCCAGGAAGCGGTCGGGATCGTCGGCGTACCATGCGGCCGCGCTCAGGATCAGCGCGCATTCGTAGCGCAGGGCGTCGTCGGCGCCCTGCGACGCCAGCACGCGCTCGACCTGACGCTGCGCCTCCTGATGACGTTCGCCCAGCGCGAGCGCCCAAGCGACGGCAAGGCACAGGCGCGGGCGTTTTTCCAGTTCGTCTTCCGGCAGGCGCTCCAGCCAGTCGAGCACGGTGCCGAGCTGGCCTTGCTTCACGGCATCGTGCAGCGACCGTTCCGCGAGTTCGTATGCGTGCTCGCGCTCGCCCGCCGCGTGCGCGTGACGCGCCGCCTGTTCGAGCATGCCGCGCGCGCCGAGCCAGCGCGCCGCACGCCGATGCAGCGCCGCGCGTTCATCGTCCGGAAGTGCGGTGAGCCGCGCCTGCAGCACGTCGCGCGCGAGCGGATGCATGCGGCACCAGTCGCTTGCTTCCGCCGAGACGAAGACGGGCGTGTCGCGCACGAGGCGCGCGAGACGCTGCGGCGCGTCCGCGGCGCCGGTCAGGCCGGCGCACAAATCGGGATGCAGCACGTCCACCACGCTGATGTCGACGAGAAAGCGCTCGTCGTCGGATGAAAGCTCGCTGAGCAGCGCCGCGACGAGCGGCTCGCGCAGGCCGCGCGGCCCCGCCGCGAGATTGTCGAGCGCCGCGCGCGGGTCCTGGGCGCGCGCCATCGCGGTGAGCGCGAGTTGCAGGCCGAGCGGCCAGCCATCGGTGATTTCGAAAAGGCGCGCGGAAGCATCGGCGTCCACGCGCCCGCCGAAGCGCTGCGTGACGAGCGCGATGGTGTCATCAACGCGAAAACGCAGCGCCTCCGGGCCGATGAGCTCCGCCTGCCCGTACGCGAGCAATTCCGCCGCCGGCTTGTCGAGCCCCTGACGCCCCGCCGCCACGATGCGCAGATTCTGCGGCGCGTTGTGCATCACGTAGTCGAGCATGTGTGCGCCCGAGGCGGGCAGCCGGTCGGCTTCATCGACGATCAGCACGACATCGAGCGATAACTGCGCGAGTTCGGCGAGCCACGCGGTGGCGAGTTCGAACGCGCCGGGCGCGCCCGGACTTTCGGCGATGAACCGCCCGAAGCCCGGACGCGCGCAGCCCGTGCGGATGGCGTGGACGAGCGCGCGCAGAAAACGCTCGGCGTCGTCGCGCTCGTCGGCGAGCAGCCACGCGACGGCCGCGCCGCGCGCCAGAAACTCGCGCCGCCACTGCGCGAGCAACGAGGTCTTGCCGTATCCCGCGCCCGCCTGCACCAGCACGATCTGGCTGCGGGCGCTTTCCGCGTTCAGGCGCGCACGCGCGAGCAGGCCCGACGGCGCGCGCGGCGCCATCGTCTTCAATACGAGTTCCGTGGAGGGGGAGTCGGTGGTCATCGGTCGATTTTTGTAATGCGCCTAGCATGGTTCGGATGGCGCACACGCGTCAAGCCCCCTCCCGCCGCGAGAGGGGCGCGCACGCGATGCGCGCACTACGATGCCCTCATCCGTGAAACTGCAAGCCGAAGGACCACCATGTACCGACATCTGCTCGTGCCCATCGAACGCAGCGACGCGTGCGTCGAGGCGATCGGCCATGCGGCCGAGCTCGCGCGATCGCTCGGCGCGCGCATAACGTTCTTGTGCCCGCAGGCGGGCGCGAGCGACGATGCAGCGCAGCATAGGCAGGCCGCGTCGCTATTGGCCCGCGCCGAAGCCGCGGCGCGCGCACAGGGCGTGCCCGCGTCGGTGCTGACATCGCATGGCAGGGCGGCGTTCGAAGGCATCGGCGGGCAGGCGGCGCGCGAGTACGACCTCGTGTGCATCGCGCACGGCGGGTCCGTGCCGCCCGTGCCGGGCGTCGCCGTGCTCGTGTGCCCGCGCGACGCCCGCCCGATGGTCGAAAAGGCGGTCGGCGCATTGCTCGCCGTGCATCGTGCGCGTTCGGATGCCTACGACGATGCGCTGCGCATGGCGCGCCCCGATGCCCGCACGATCGAGCGTCTTCGCGAAGCACATGGCGAAGAACACGCGCTGACGATGGCGTTGCGCGAGCGGACATCGTCGCTCGATGCCGAACTCGACGAACTCGCGCGCCTCGCCGGGCGCGAAGCGGCCCTGCTCGCGCGCATCGCGGAATCGGTCACGCACGACGGGACCGCCGGCGACGACACATTGCATGCGTGCGCGCGCTTCGCGTGGGAACGCATGGGACGCATCGAAGGCGTCGTGCTGCCGGCCGCGCGCCGTTATTTGCGCGACGAAGACTGGAGCGCGCTTGCCGGCGCCCCGCGCTGAACGTAACGAACGACACCGCAGACGAACAGAATGGCCCGTGCGATCCGCTTTCACGAAACCGGCGGCCCTGAAGTCCTGCGCTGGGAAGCGGTCGGCGTCGGCCAGCCCGCACCGTTCGAGGTGCGTCCGCGTCATGAAGCCGTCGGACTCAACTTCGCGGACACCTGCTTCCGCTCGAGCCTCCATCCGCTGCCGCTGCCCTCGGGCATGGGCGTGGAGGCCGCGCGAACGTCGCGCATCTGAAGGAAGGCGATCGCGTGACCTACACTGGATTCATCGACGCGAAGACGTCGCCGCGCGCGTGCGCGAACTGACCGACGGCAAAGGCGTGAACGCCGTTTTCGACAGCGTCGGCAAGACGGCCTTCGACGCATCGCTCGATTCGCTCGATTCGCTCGCGCGGCAAGGTCTGATGATGTGGGTCGGCACGGCATCGGGGCCGGTTGCGCCCTTCGATCCGCAGCTGCTCGTGAAAAAAGGCCCGCTATATCTGACGCGTCCGGCGCTCGCCGATTACATCGCCGATCCGGCCGAGAAGAACGCGCTCGCCGATGCGCAGGACGCGCACCGCGATGTCGAAGCGCGCAAGACCACGGGTTCGTCCGTGTTCGTCGTCTGAGGAGACAACATGCATATCGAGCAGCTCACTTGCGCAATCGGCGCGGAACTGACCGGCGTCAATCTCGCCGATGCCATTCACGACGACGCGCTCTTCGCCGGAATCCGCCGCGCGCTGCTCGCGCATCGCGTGCTCTTTCTGCGCGATCAGGAGATCACGCGCGCCGAGCATGTCGCGTTCGCGCGGCGCTTCGGCGAGCTGGAGGATCATCCGGTCGCGGGCAGCGATCCCGAGCATCCGGGACTCGTGCGCATCTACAAGTCGCCCGATCAGCCGAACGACCGCTACGAGAACGCGTGGCACACGGACGCGACATGGCGCGTCGCGCCGCCTTTCGGCTGCGTGCTGCGCTGCGTGGAATGCCCGCCGGTCGGCGGCGACACGATCTGGGCGAACATGGTGCTCGCATATGAGAATCTGCCCGCGCATGTGAAGGAGCAGATCGCGGATCTGCGCGCGCGGCACAGCATCGAGGCGAGCTTCGGCGCGGCCATGCCGATCGGAAAGCGTCTCGCGCTCAAGGCGCAGTTTCCCGATGCCGAGCATCCCGTCGTGCGCACGCATCCGGAAACCGGCGAGAAGGTGCTGTTCGTGAACGCGTTCACGACGCATTTCACCAACTATCACACGCCCGCGCGCGTGCGCTTCGGGCAGGACGCGAATCCCGGCGCGGGGCAGTTGCTCGCCTATCTGCTGAGCCAGGCCTGCATACCGGAATATCAGGTGCGCTGGCGCTGGTCGAAGAACAGCATCGCGATCTGGGACAACCGCAGCACGCAGCACTACGCGGTGATGGACTATCCGCCATGTCATCGCAAGATGGAACGTGCGGGGATCATCGGCGACGTGCCTTTCTGACACTTCCGGCTGACATTCACTGACCGACAAGGAAATCACCGCATGAACGCATCACCGGACGCGCCGACGATCCTCATGGTTCCCGGCCTGCGCGATCACGTCGAAGACCACTGGCAGACGCATTTCGCCAAGGCCCATCCGAACGTGCGCACCGTGCCGCCGCTGCAACGCGACAAGCTCGATCGCAGCGCGCGCGTCGCCGCGCTGGAGGCCGAGCTGTCGCACATCACCGGGCCGGTCGTGCTCGTCGCGCACAGCGCCGGCGTGATGATCACCGTGCACTGGGCGCGGCAGCACCGGCGCGAGATTCACGGTGCGCTCCTCGTCACGCCGCCCGATTTCGATGCGCCACTGCCCGCAGGCTACCCGACGCCCGATGAGCTTCGCCTGAACGGATGGCTTCCCACTCCGCGCGAGCGCCTGCCGTTTGCGTGTGTCGTCGCGGCAAGCCGGAACGATCCGCTTGCGCGCTTCGAGCGCGTGGCCGGCATGGCAGATGACTGGGGCGCGCGGCTCGTCGATCTCGGCGAGGTCGGCCACATGAATCCGGCGTCGGGATTCGGCGTATGGCGCGAGGCGGAGCGGTTCATCGCGGAGATCGGCTGACGAGGTCGCGCAGCATGTCCGCCGCCGCCCGCGCCGCCACTTCGCAACCCAGCACGATATGCGCCTCGGCCGTATCTTCGATGAAGTCGTGACTGACGCCGCCGATGCTCGGCACGAACAGCATGCACGCCGGCACGTGATGCGCGATGACCTGCGCATCGTGCGACGCGCCGCTCGGCATGCGCTCCCACTGACCCGGCGCGAGCGCTTCGGCCGCGTTCGCGAGATGCGCCTGCAACGCGGCATCCATCGTCACGGGCTCTTCGGGCGGCTCGCTGTCCGTCATGGCGACGCTCGCACGGCCTTCGGCGTTGAAGTCGCAAATCAGTGAGGCGAGCGCGGCTTCCATCGCGCGCAGACGTGCGGCGCTGGCGTCGCGGAATTGCAGGTAAAGGTCCGCCGCGCCCGGCACCACGCTGAACGAGCCCGGATCGAGCTCGATGCGCCCGACCGTCCACACGGTATCGGCATCGGCGAGCTGGCGGAACGCTTCGTCCATGCGCGCGATGAACGCGACGAGCGCCGCGCCCGCGTCGCGGCGAATCGACATCGGCGTGGTGCCGGCGTGATTGCGCTGACCCGTGAAATGCAGCTTCAATTCGCGAATGCCCACGATGGTCGTCACCACGCCGATCGACTTCCCGTGTGCTTCCAGCCGTCCGCCCTGCTCGATGTGCGGCTCCAGATACGCTTTGTGCCGTGTCTTGTCGATGCGCACGCGCGCGGCTTCGGCGAGTCCGGCCTGCTTCAGCGCATCGCCGAGCAGCACGCCTTCGCGATTGCGCGCGCCGCGCACGGCGTCATCGACATTTTCGCCGACGAAGCTGCGGCTGCCGAGAAAGCCCGAGAACGTGCCTTCTTCGTCGATCCACGATGCGACGTCGACCGCGAAATGACGCGTCTGCCCGCATTCGGCGAGCGCGCGTGCGATCTCCAGGCCGTAGACGACGCCGAGCGCGCCGTCGAGCCAGCCGCCCGTCGGCTGCGTGTCGGTGTGCGAGCCGATCAGGAGCGCCGGCCCCGCGTTGCGCGAGCGGCCGAACACGGTGCCGACGCCGTCGATGGACGCGCTCAGGCCCGCGTCGTTCATGCGGCCGGCGAGCCAGCGGCGCGCGGCCATGTCGACCGGCGACAGCGACAGGCGCACGACGCCCGGGCCGGTCGCGCCGAACGTGCGCAGATGCTTGAGGTCGCTCAGCAGGCGGTCGGGGTTTATGTTCGACACAGCTTGTCCTTGACGTTGACGTTGACGTTGAGTACGTGAAAAGCCGAGTATCAGACCGACGCCCGCGCCTCGCGCCGCACTTCCTGCGGCGGCACGCCGAAGCCGCGCATGAACGCCTCGCGCATATGCCGCCGGTCCCGGAAACCCGTTTCCTGCGCAATCGTTTCGAGCGAATGACGGCTCTTTTCGATCATCAGGCGCGCCGCTTCCAGCCGCAAACCCTCGATGGCCTTCGCCGGCGATTGCCCCGTCTCCAGCGTGAACACGCGGCTGAACTGGCGCGGGCTCAGATGCGCCTCGCCCGCGAGCTCCTCGACCGTCAACGGCCGGTTCAGGTTCTTGCGCGCATAGTTCAGCGCGTTCTGGATGCGGTCCGACTTCGGCGCGAGATCCAGCATTTCCGAATGCTGCGACTGGCCGCCCGCGCGCCGCTGATGCATTACGAGCTTGTGCGCGACAGAGCGCGCGATCTCCGCGCCGAGATCCTTTTCCACCATCGCGAGCGCGAGATCGAGGCCGGCCGTCATGCCCGCCGACGTCCAGATCGGCCCATCGACGATGAAGATGCGGTCTTCCTCCACGCGCACATCTGGGAAACGCTGCTGCATCTCCCGCGCGTAGGCCCAGTGCGTAGTCGCGCGGCGGTTTGCGAGCAAGCCCGCTTCGGCCAGCACGAAACCGCCCGTGCAGATGCCCGCGATGCGCCGCGCGCGCTTGCCGGCGCGGCGCAGAAACGTCACGACGTCGGCGGGTGCCGGCGTCATGAGCGGCTCGTTGACGCCCGCCGCGATCCACGTGTCCACTGCGGTACGCGGGGTGATCGGCCGCGTGTTCACCTTCATGCCGAGCGACGAGCGCACTTCGCCGCCCGCCGTCGAATGATTTTCGATGCTGTAGAACGCTTCGCCCGCGGTGATGTTCGCGTACTCGAACACCGATTGCGACGCGAGCGCCATCACCTGAAAGCCTTCGCTCAACAAATAGCCGACGCGATGCATGTCCGTTTATCCGCCTCGATGTCCTGAATCCGTACCTTATACGTCATTTGCGCCACCGTCAAACCGGCCCACAATTCACTCACGCAACCCCACCTTTTCCTGACGGAGTGAAATCATGACGCAACATCTCGGCACGGCGCTCGTCACGGGCGCGTCTTCCGGCATCGGCGCAGTCTATGCGGAACGTCTCGCGCGGCGCGGCTACGACCTCGTTCTCGTCGCCCGCAACCGCGACCGCCTCGCGACGCTCGCCGCGCGGATCACGAACGACACGCGCCGCAGCGTCGAGATTCTCGATGCCGACCTGAACGACCGCAATGCGCTCGCCGCCGTCGAAGCGAAACTGAA
Source organism: Caballeronia sp. INML1 (assembly GCF_023631085.1). Classification (NCBI taxonomy): domain Bacteria; kingdom Pseudomonadati; phylum Pseudomonadota; class Betaproteobacteria; order Burkholderiales; family Burkholderiaceae; genus Caballeronia; species Caballeronia sp. INML1. The sequence goes on from NZ_JALQDT010000059.1 coordinate 268,444, forward strand.
GGAAGACGCGAGCATTACGCTGCTCGTGAACAACGCCGGCGTCGGCACGCATACGCCCTTGCTCGACAGCGACGTCGACGCGATGACGCGCATGATCGACCTGAACGTGACCGCGCTCACGCGCCTCACTTACGCGGCGGTGCCCGGCTTCGTCGGGCGCGGCAACGGCGCGGTCATCAATATCGCGTCGATCGTCGGCATCGCGCCGGAAATTCTCAACGGCGTGTACGGCGGCACCAAGGCCTTCGTGCTCGCGTTCAGCCAGTCGTTGCATCGGGAACTGGCGGACAAGGGCGTGCGCATTCAGGCCGTGCTGCCGGGCGCCACGGCCACCGACTTCTGGGAAACGGGCGGCCTGCCGCTCGAAAACCTCGACAAGGCGATCGTCATGTCGGCGGGCGATCTGGTCGATGCGGCGCTCGTCGGCTTCGATCGCGGCGAGCTCGTGACGATTCCGTCGCTGCACGACGGCGCGAAGTGGGACGCGTATGAAGCCGCGCGGCAGGCGATGGCGCCCGAGCTTTCCACGGACACGCCGGCTGCGCGTTACGCGGCGTGAGGCGTGAATCCGCGCGCGGCGCGGGCGTGCACATGACGCGCGGCATCGCCACCGGTCTTTACGCCGGCGAACCGTGTCGCCGACGCGCCGCTCGCGAGATCGAACGGGTTCAATGCGGTGCCGCGCAGTGAAGGCGGCGCCCATGCAGCGGCCACGTTCGCAGGCGAGCGACGCGCGCGCACCGATCCGGGCGGTCGGTCCATGAAACGGGAGGAGGAACGCGCATACGGTATCTGCCCAGTCTCCCGCTACTTCTGATGCACATGCAGCGCGGCATGCAGAGTGGCGCGAAGCTCGATCAGATCGAGGCGAAGCTGCGCAGTGTAGGTATCGACGTCTTCCGCCCAGCTTTCCGATTCCCGCAGCAACGCGCGCAGTTCCTGGCACTCGTCGACCATCATCGACGGACCGAGCACCGTCAGGCCGCCCGCGAGCTTGTGCGCCCAGGCGCGCAGCTTGCGCGCGTCCTCGCGCTTGCAGATGTCGTCGAGCGCGACGATGTCTTCCTCGATCTGCGCGAGGAAGTCGGACACATACGCCGCCGGGATCTGCGGGAAGCGCGAAGGAAGATCATCGTCTTCCTGGCGATCGCTTCCGCCAGGCGCGTCCGTATCCGCCGCTGCATTCGATTCGACCGGGCCGACCGTTTGCAACACGCCCGCCAGCACGGCGAGCGGAACGGGCTTCGTCAGATAGTCGGTGAAGCCGCGCGCGCGCCCTCGTTCGACATCCTGCGCGCTCGCGCTCGCGCTGATCGCGTAGATACGCATGGCCGGATCGAGCGCACGGGCCGCGGCGAGCAGTTCCGCGCCGGACATCTTCGGCATGTCCATGTCGGTCAGCACGATATCCACGCGATGCTTGCGCAGCAGTTCGAGCGCCTCTTCGCCGTCGTGCGCCTCGAGCACGGATGCCCCGAGCGTGAGAAGCTGATCGCGCAGGAGGCCGCGATTCAGACGGTTGTCTTCCGCGATCACGACGACCGGCCCGGTCTTGCGCGCATTCGGCGAAGGCAGCGCCGCGCCGGTAGCCGGGCGTGCGGACGCGCGCTGCCGCCCCTCGATGGCCGCGACCGCATCCCTGAAACCCTTGAGGCTGAAGATGCTGACTTCGAGCACGCCGTCGGCCCAATGCACGGGCACGAGCGGGCCGTTCTGCGTCATGCGGATGACGCGCGCCTCGTCTTTCCACACCGCCTGAATCTCCTGCTCGCTGAACTCGTCGGTGACAATCAGATACTCGCAGCCCTTGGCGAGCGCCGCGTCAGGATGCGTCATGTACGTGACGGACGCGCGATCCGGATCGTAGAGATTCTCGAACCATTCGCGATATTCGCTCGCGCGGCAGAGAATGGCCGCCTTGCCTTCGAGCAGTGCGGCGTCGCCGCTTCCCGGCGATTCGTCGGCGAGAAGCGGCAGCGACACCTGGATGCGCGTGCCGACGCCTTCGGTGCTGTCGAGCGAAATCTTCCCTTTCATCAACTCGCAAAGCCGCACGCAGATCGAGAGACCGAGCCCCGTTCCGCGCGCCTGCGTGAGGCGATGCGCGTCGCCCTGCATGAACGGCTGAAAGAGCTTCTCGCGCTGCGATTCCGGGATGCCGATGCCCGAGTCCGCGACGCTCAGTTCCAGCGCGCCGCTCACCCATCGGGCGCGCACGACGACTTTTCCGGAATACGTGAACTTGAGCGCGTTGCCGAGCAGGTTGTTCAGAATCTGCGAGACGCGAATCGGATCGAAGAAGAGCTTTCCGGGACACGCGCGGTCGATCACGACGAACAGCCGCAAGCCCTGCCGGTTCGCGAGCGGCGCATGCGCGACCATCACGCGCACGACGAGCTCGCGTATCGAGCCCCATTCCTCCGAGAGCCGCATTTCGCCGATATCCATCTTCGAGAAGTCGAGGACATCGTTCACGACATGCAGCAGCGCGCTCGCCGACGCCTGCATCGCCTGCACGCGCGCTTCCTGCTCCGCGGCGAGCGGCCCCAGCGCGACCAGTTCCAGATTCCCGACGAGCGACGACAGCGGCGTGCGGATCTCGTGGCTCATCGCGGCGAAGAAGCTGAGCTTGGCTTTCGCGGCGGCGTCGCTGGTCTCCGAGCAACACGAAGTCGAGCGCCTGTTGCGCAGCGCGAAGGAAACCAGAACAGCACGCTGGTCTTGTTGACGACGGCCGACGCGTACGACACCTTGAGATGCAGCGCGTCGCCGCCCGATTTATGCAGCGTGTACTGGATTTGCTGGATCATCGCCTCGCGCCCCTCTTGCGCCGGCGCGATGCCTGCCGCCACGAAAGCCTCGCTGAGGCCGGCGGGCAGCCGCATCGGGGAGGCATCGGTCAGGTCGAACAGCGAACGCGCCACCTGATTGGCCGCGATGAGGCTGAAATCGTCTTTCAATGCGATGCACAAGCCCACGGGCGTCGCATGGGCCAGCAGATGGTTCAGTATTTCGCCTTCGACCGCGCGGCAGGCCTGCTCGTACGAGCGGGTAAGGAAACGAAAATTCCAGTAGCGGTACATCGCGAGCAACATGGCGGTGAGCGCCCCCGTGACGATGAGCAGGATCGTCAGTTGCACGCGCTTCGCGGCCAGCTCGGTCGCGAGCGGAAGCGCGACGACGATATGTCCGATGCCCAGCGCAAGCATGTCGAGTCTCGCGCCCCAACCTCTGCCGAGCCACTGATACACGCCGGCTTGCGCTTTCGCGAGCCGCCCGTTGACGTAGCGCAGGTACTCCGTATCGTCGCCGGCGAGCACGCGATTCTCGTTATCGAAGATGGCGATCTGTGATTCCAGCAGATCCGACGTCGACTCGCGCAGCACGTGGTCGAGCGTGACCCGTGTGAAGACGAGCGCATAAGGCGTCTCGTCGCGCGCCACCACCATGAACATGATGACAGTCGGCTTTGGGAAGCCGAGCGACGCCGGGGCGACGAACCACATGACGCGCCGCATGCGGGCGGCGTCGAACGGCGCGATGCCGCGCGTGTTCATGTAGATCTTTGCGAAGGTTGCGAGCGCGGCGAGTCTCTCGGGCGGCGCGACCTTGTCGTCGGTATCGGCGAAAAATCCAAAGCCAGACGAGGCGGTGCCGTCGAAGTCCGAGAACTGCAATATCGGCTTCGTGCTTTCCTCGGGGATCATCTGATGCGCTGCCTGGCACGCGGCGGCGAGCGCCTGGTCTTCCCGGCCGGACGGATAGGCCTTGCATCGAGGGTTGTCGGGCGCCTGGAGCACGCCGCTCGTCGGCTCGGTCGCGCCGACATCCAGCATCAGGGCGCCCAGCGTAAGCATGTTGTACCGGCTGAATATGTTGACGTTCGCGCCGCGCATTGCCGCCTGCGCGATTTCCTCTTCGTTCTTCAGCGACGACGTCAACATGAAGAACCCGGTGACGCCCGCTCCGCAGACTGCGGTGAAAATCAGCAGGCCCACCGCGACTGCGAAGATGCGCCGCTCCCGTCTGAGGTTGCTTTCGAGCATCCGCAGCATATGCAGAGGAGAATTCTGCGATGCGGCGAAAAAGCGCTCCATCAGGCCAGTCCCATCCTCGCGGCATACCTGACGAGGTCTACGTGATTCTCCACATGCAGCTTGCGCATGGCGGAACGCTTCTGGGTGGCGACCGTCGGCACCGAACGGTTCAGCGTCCGTGCGATTTCAGTCACGGAAAGCCCCTGCGCGAACAGCCGCACGACTTCCAGCTCGCGCGGCGAAAGCGGCTGCTCGCGCGCGAGGTCCTTCGTCGTCGAGCCTTCGCGCGCGAGACGGAGCTGGATCTTCGGTGAGAAGATCGTCTCTTTCGTGGCGAGCGCGCGCAGGCTGATCCGCGCAAGCTCGCTCGGCGGCTCTTCCTTGCTGACGATAGCCGCGACGCCGAGCTTGCACAACTCATGGAACATGCCGCCGCTTGCCATCATCGTGAGGACGACGAGCGGGACATCGGGATGCGAGCGGCGCAGCATGCTCACGAGCCGCAAGCCGTCGAGTTCGACTTCCTCGTCGCCCTGCATGACGAGATCGGTGATGACGAGATCGGCCGGCTCTTTATCGAGCACGCGGATCAACTCCGCGCCCGAGTTCACCGTAGCCGTGATGACGAAGCCGGGAAGCTTCGAGAACTGGTCGGAGACGGCCATGAGAACGATGGGATGGTCATCCGCCAGCACGACGCGAACCGTGCCCGTGTGCGCACTCATGGACACACCGCTCGCGGCGTCTTCGATAATTGATTCAGAAGTCGAAACAGACGCGCTGCTCGACGCGATCGATGCAACAGACGAACGGAACAGTGCATTGACGCGCCCCCCGACCCGGCTGGAATAGAATGAGTATGTCTTAGGATACCGGGATTCGAATTCAAAGACTAGCGCTGAGCCTCGCATGTGCGCGAGCCCGCCGGACTCCAGAGCCGCATGGTTCATTTCCGGCCTTCACAGTAAACGTTGCAGGTGAAACAGCCAAGGCGCAGGCGCTTGGCACTAGAGCGGCACAGGCTGCAATTCGGCTTTGCGCCTTTCCATGGCTCGCCGCACGCATCGGATGCATCGTCCGCTTGCTGCGTGGTTCGGGCGAAATGATGCAGCGGCATCGACATGACACGGGAACTCGCGCGCTTTCTGGTTTCACTGCCTCCGGCGACGAGCATGCAGGTGATCACGAGCATCGATCCGATAACGATGGCCGCGATCAGCACCAATATCATCCACTCCGACGTTTTCAGGCAGAGCGCGGCGACGATGACGAACGACATGCCGACGAACATCGAAATCAAGAGCGCCGATGCGAATCCCGCTGCTTCACTACACTTCCGGAAGGCGTGGCTGATCGAATCTAAAACGAGCATAAGGGCACCTGGCTAGCAATGCGGCGTGCAAAGGATGACGCGACCGTCTCCCGATCAGCGATGCATTGCGCGTCGAAGTGCAGCCGCCACCGGCATCGCGCACACGAGGCCTTGCGTCAACGCCTTGGTCTGGATCGCATCACTGTAGTCAAACGCGACAGGACCATGTATCGAACAATGTCGATAACGTGCGGCACCGCGAGGCACACACCGTTTCGATCGTCGAAACCGTCCCGCTTTAAAAAAAAAACCGCCTGGATAAGGCGGCAATCTGGGCCGAAGCAAGGTCGGATGTCCTGACGGGGCGGCGCGCGAAAGGTTCGACACGCGACGCGCCTTTCCCGAGCTTTACCGCTTGCCTTCATTTTCAAACGTCGAGGACGCAGCAGCTATAGATGGAATTCGATTCGCGACGAACGCCATCGCGCGCTCAGTTAAACCGCATGCCGAGCCACAAGTGCGTCATCACGCCGAGCGCGAGCCCCATCAGACGGCCGACGAACATGGCGTCGAGGGCGGGCTCGCGATCATGGAAAGAGCGGCGCGGGTTCCTGCGCCCCGCCGTCAGCGCGGGCCGCGCGAATACGATGCACGTTGCCCCCGCTATGCCGATCAACGCGCGCTGCGGGGCCGTACACGCGCTGCACGCACGGTGAACGAAGTCGGCAAGCCAAAGCAGCACGCCCGTTGCAAGCATGAAGTTGCAGACGAAGCTCGCGAAAACGCGGCCGACAGAAACGCGTTCCTTCATGCGGCCTCGCGCGATGCGTTCTCGTCCAGCAGACACCGCAAGTGTCCGCCGATGCGCGCGACGACTTCCGACCAGTCGCAACCGAAGCGGCGGCGGAACAGGCGCATCGTCGGATACCAGGGGCTGTCTTCACGCGTGTAGTGCCAGCGCCAGTCGCCATAGGACGGCAACATCAGCCACACCGGTTTGCCCATCGCGCCCGCGACGTGCGCAACCGACGTATCGACGGTCAGCACGAGATCGAGTGCCGCGATCACGCTCGCCGTTTCCGCCATCGTGTTGAGATGCGCGCCCACGTCGTGGAAGTTCCCGCGCTGCTCCGCGTACTCAGCGGCCTCGTCGGCGCCCGCGCCCTTCTGCAGGCTGAAGAATTCGATGCCGTCTACCTTGAAGAGATCGTTCAGCACGGCAAGCGACGGGAGCGAGCGGCTGGCGTCGTTCTCGTGCGTCGGGTTGCCCTTGAATACGATGCCGACCTTCAGCTTCCCGGGCGCGACCTCGGGCAGCTTCGATGCAACGGCTTCCGGCGCACGCAGATAAGGCACGGTCGGCGGCAGCGCATCGAGTTCGAGCGGCAGTTGCGCGGGAATCGCGTGCGGGAACACCCAGTAATCGATTCCTGACAGGTTCGCCGCGTCCCGCACGTCTACGACATCGCCGGCATCGAGCGACGCTTCGTAAAGCTCGACGAGCGGCGCCTGACACACGACGACCACGCGCTTCGCGCCGCAACGCTCGCGCATGATCTTCGCGAAGCGCAGAAAGAAGATCTCGTCGCCGAGGCCGAACTCGCTCCAGATGGCGATGGACTTGCCGCTCAACGATTCGCCCTTCCACTCCGGCACGTCGCGCGGAGGCTGCGTGGTGGTGCGGCGTTTCCATCCCAGCGGGCCCATCAGCGCTTCTCGGAGAGCGAAGCCTTCGTGCAGCTTGCCTCGCGCGATGAGGTGCAATGCTTCGTAAAGACGCGGCAAATGTTCGCCGGGCAGGCGCTCCACGCACTGCTTCCATATCGCGTCGGCATGCTCGGGCGCATCCCAGCGCAGCAGCGCCAACATCGCCTGATGGTAGATGTCGAAGCGGTACGGATACTGGCGCACCGCTGACGTCACGTTGCGCAAACGCGGAAAGACGTGTGCATGCGATGCGAGGGAATCATCGGCGCTGCAGATGTCGATGCCGTCGCCCACGAAATAGTGCTGGATGAATGCCGGTTCGCGCGAACGGCGCAGACTTGCCTTGCTGGTTTCTTTCATGTTTACCTCACTTCGCTTCGGTTACCGCAACGCGTGCCTGGGCACCATGCAGATTTTTCAACAGCGCCTGAATGCGCTCGCCGAGAATCTCGGGACGTCCCTTGAAAATCAGCTTCTCGATGGCTTTTTTGCCTGCGAGCGTCCGCGCGAGATCGCGCCGCTCGCTTTCGTTTTCGATGAGGCGCAGCGCCGCCGCCTTGTAGTCTTGCGTCGTGCCGGCGATGGTCCATTCCGGAAAGCCGAGACGGCGGAACATGCCTTCGTCGATGTGCTCGTGCACTTCGCGCCCCGTCTTGCATACGCCGACGAGCCCCGCCCACACCGTGTCCACGATGCCGTTCGTGTTGCCGAACGGGAACGGGTTCAGGAACATGTCGCAACCCGCGATCACCTTCATGTAGCTCGCGTAGTCCTGATGCTTGTGCACCACGGCCTTGTCGCCCATCAGGCGGTGCACGAGGTTGCGCACCTGCGGGAACGTGAGGCCCGTCGCCTGACCGACGAGAAAGTGAAACTCGACAGGCACCGGCGCTTCATTGGCGATCTCCGCGCACGTTTGCAGGAAGCCGGGATTGAGCTTGATGGTCGTGCCCGCGACAGCGATCTTCACGGGGTCGGCCTTGAGGCGCTTGCGCTTGGGCAGATCGAGTTCGAGCATCGCCGCAGGCGGACGATACGGCATGCCGTCCGAAGGCAGCTAGAGCAGCTTCTCGCTGAAGCACGCTTCGTCGCCTACGTAGTCTTCTTCGACGACCACGTAGTCCATCGCATGACCGTGCGTCGTCGCGGGATGACCGAGCGCCATCATCTGCAGGGGCGCGACGCGCAGGCACGCCAGCGCCATCGTGGTCGGGAACATGCCGACGCTCGGCATGTACATCGCCTGAGCCTGACGCGCTTCGCTCACTTCGCGCACCTGGCGCACGTGCTCCCACAGATTGGCGCCCGCGAGCGGAATGAATTCGTCGAATACTTCGCGGCCTGTTTCGTCGACGCGGCCTCGCGACATTCGCGCCGCGAAATTAGAACTTCTTCTATTCGTGAGGTCCGGTCGAAACCTTAATCTTCTCCTTGTCAGCGCCAGGCAGTCGCGAGGCACGAGCGAAACAGCGGCCAGAGGCGCATCGGAACAAACGACCAGGAACCGAAAGATGAAATTCAGCATCGCAAAGTTTGAACACCTCTGTTATCGCCGCGAATACGAGAAGGCGAGTCGCATGCTTCTCGAACTGCTCAACAAGATCGACCAGAATTACGGTGTTCTCATGGACGTCGACACGTGGGCGCAATCCGCCGAAGCGCGCGACATCATGGACGACCACCTGCTCACGCGCCTCACTTCCGCGATCACGGCACTGGCGTCCGATCCGAAATTCACTATTTCAGACCACGGCATCGGCAAACTGATGCTGTTTCAGCGATGGCTCGCCGCGCTGTTCGCCGCCAGCTCGTTCCGCAACGCGGACCACATCCTCCGTTCGCTCAGCGCGAACGAGGAATCGCGCAATTCCCTCGAACTGCGCAACAATGAGTTTCGCAAGTTCCAGCTTTTTTATCTGCCGGAGTCGGAAGTTCGCCTCGACTGGGACCTGCTCTGGAAGCACGACAAGGTGATGACGGCCAGCATGGCCACGACGATCATGTCCTCGCGCTTTCTCGCGACGCCTTCCGCACACGCCAAGCGTGAGATGCTGCTGAGCTGGCTGCCCGAGCGTCTTGCCGAAGTCGAAAGCGTCGACGTGCTGCCGATGGGCGTTTTCCACGACATGTACATGCACTGCAGCTATGCCGACCTGCCGGGCAAGCACGACATCAAGAAGCCCATCAATACGCTGGTTCGCCGCAAGCTCGCGAGCCTCGGCATCCACGATGTCGAACGCCGTGCGCAAGCGGTCGAACAGGGCGAAAAACCCGTGCTGCTCGTCGTGCTCGAATGGTTCTCGAAGAATCACTCGATCTATCGCACGCATTCGCAGACGATGGTGGCGATGCGCGACAAGTTCCATCTCGTCGGCATGGGCTATGAAGGCCGTGTCGATGATGCGGGCAAGGAAGTGTTCCACGAGTTCATCCCGCTGCAAGGCGCAAACCTCTGGGAGGTCGCCAAGCATGTTCGCCAGACGAGCGAAGAGCGCAATGCCCAGATGATGTACATGCCGAGCGTCGGCATGTTCCCGATCACGATGGTGCTGGCATGTTTGCGCGTCGCACCGCTGCAGATGATGGCCCTCGGTCAGACGCTCAGGCCGCACAGCATCAGTCCCGTCACTTCCATCTGACGGCGGGTAAGCGCCATGAATCGCTTGTATTCCGGCATCGCGCCGAAGCGCTCCAGCGAAGCGTGCGCGATGGGCGACAGATAGCGCTCGCCTTGATCGTCGACGATGGCGATTCTTGTCTTTTCCATCTCAAACAACTCCTGACAGGCCGAATGAGGCCTCCTGATCAAATGGCTCTCGCAGGTCTCGACCGTCGGTCCGATTGTTCAGCGAGCGTCGCAGGAACGCCGGGAGCGCGCTGCGATGTCGTCACAGCGATACGATGAGAAGCAGTTGCCCTTCGACGCGCTCCTGCGCATCGATCGTGTAGTGACTTGCATTGAACGATAAAGGCGCGACCACTCCGGTCATATAGAACGATGTTGAAATCTTGGGCGCGATCGCTCACGCGGCCGGACGTCGCGGCAGAGGAGGTAGCAAGGTCGCGCCCTGGAATGGTTGCCGGCGCCTGTCCCGAGAATCCAGGCGGCTCAAAAGAAAACACCCCGAAGGTGGATCGGCGTCCAAACCTTCGGGGTGCGGCTCGTGAAGCAGGAAATGTTGTCCGCGACAAGCGCGGTCGGATCAGGTCACCGGGGCGGGATTGAACAGCACGAGCGCGTTATGAAGTCTGAGCGCCTCGGCCTTCGTCTGCTTCTTGCCGCTCGCGACATCGAGCATCAGCCGGAACAGCTCCCAGCCCACATCGGCGATGGTCGCTTCGCCCGTCGCGATGGTGCCCGCGTTCACGTCCATCAGATCGTGCCAGCGGCGTGCGAGATCCGAGCGCGTTGCGACCTTGAGCACCGGCACTTCGGCCAGGCTGTACGGCGTGCCGCGCCCCGTCGTGAAGACGTGCAGGTTGATGCCCGCCGCGAGTTGCAGCGTGCCGCAAATGAAATCGCTCGCGGGCGTCGATGCGTAAATCAAGCCCTTCTGCTTCACCTTCTCGCCCGGCGACAGCACGCCGGAGATGGCGGAGCTGCCCGACTTGACGATGGACCCCATCGCCTTCTCGACGATGTTCGAGAGGCCGCCCTTCTTGTTGCCCGGCGTCGTGTTCGCACTGCGGTCCGCGCCGCCGCGCTTCAGATAATCGTCGTACCACTGCATCTCACGGATGATCGCCTGCGCCACGTCGCCGTTTGCCGCACGCGCCGTGAGCTGCGCGACGCCATCGCGAACTTCCGTGACTTCCGAGAACATTACGGTCGCGCCCGCGCGCACGAGCAGATCGGTCGCGAAGCCGACCGCCGGATTCGCCGTCAGACCGGAGAACGCATCGCTGCCGCCGCATTGCACGCCGACGACGAGATCCGCCGCCGGACACGTCTCGCGACGGCGATTGTTCAGCCGCTTCAGATGCGTGTCGGCCATGCGCATGATCGAATCGATCATCGACCCGAAGCCGACGTGCGATTCGTCCTGCAGCACGACGGTTCCGCCGTTGTCGTCGTGGAGGTTGTCGCCGATATCCGCGACATCTTCCGTTTGCGCGGATGCAGCCGCGATCGGAATCGTGCCCGGCGGCATCAGGCGCTCGGGCTGCAGCTTCTCGCAACCGAGGCTCACCATCATCACTTCGCCGCCGAAGTTCGGATTCAGCGCGATGTTGCGCACGGTGCGGATCGGCACCATCGCGTCGGGGGCGTCGATCGCCACACCGCAGCCGTAGGTGTGGCCGAGGCTCACGACGTCATCGACATTCGGGTATTGCGGCAGCAATTCGGCCTTGATGCGCGTGACCGCGTGCTGCACCACGTCCGCGACGCATTGCACGGTCGTCGTGATCGCGAGGATATTGCGCGTGCCGACCGAGCCGTCCGCGTTGCGATAGCCCTCGAACGTGAAGCCCTCGAGCGGCGACTCGTCAGGCGCCTTGATCGTCGCGATGGGCAGATCGTGCAGCTCGGGCGACGCCGGCATGCGCGTGACGTGCTCGTTCACCCAGCTTCCCTTCGGCAGCGCTTTGGTCGCATAGCCGATCACCACGTTGTAGCGGATCACCGCGTCGCCTTCCGCGAGATCCTTCAGCGCGACCTTGTGGCCCTGCGGCACGCGCTCGCGCAGCACGAGGCCATCGGAAAACGTGGCGCCTTCGCCGAGACCGCCGTCGTTGACGACGATCGCGACGTTGTCATCCGGATGGACGCGAATATAGAGAGGGGCTTGATTCATTCTGACGAATCCTTGAGGGAACGACACCCGCGCGGCTGCGGTTGGAGTTATGTCATCCTACAACATAGACGATCAAAGCGGGTTAGTATTTACCCGTATCCGTTGATTACATTGGCTTTAACCCGTTGTCTGACGTCGCGGTGTGTTGTACGATGACCTATAAGCTCGGCACCCGCCGGTCGCTGACCAACCAGACACGCACATCATGACGACACCGCAAGAACTGAAGCAAATCGTTTCCGAAGGTCTGCTCTCCTTCCCCGTGACGGATTTCGACCAGCAAGGCAACTTCCGCGCAGATACCTACGCAGAGCGCCTCGAATGGCTGGCTCCCTACGGTGCTTCAGCGCTGTTCGTCGCGGGCGGCACGGGCGAGTTCTTCTCGCTCACGCAACCCGAATATTCGCAGATCGTGAAGACGGCCACCGAAGTGTGCCGCGGCAAGGTGCCGATCCTCGCCGGCGCGGGCGGCCCGACGCGCACGGCCATCGCGTTTGCGCAAGAAGCCGAGAAGCAAGGCGCGCAAGGCGTTCTGCTGATGCCGCACTATCTGACCGAAGCGTCGCAGGAAGGCATCCGCGCGCACGCCGAGGAAGTGTGCAAGGCCGTGCCGAACATGGGCGTGATCATCTACAACCGCGCGAACTCGAAGCTCAATGCCGACATGCTGGAGCAACTGGCGGATAGCTGCCCGAATCTGATCGGCTTCAAGGACGGCGTCGGCGAAATCGAAAACATGGTGACGATCCGCCGCCGTCTCGGCGACCGCTTCTCGTACTTGGGCGGCCTGCCGACGGCCGAAGTCTACGCAGCCGCGTATAAGGCGCTGGGCGTGCCGGTGTACTCGTCGGCGGTATTCAACTTCATCCCGAAGACGGCGATGCAGTTCTATCGCGCGATCGCGGCAGACGATCAGGCAACCGTCGGCAAGCTGATCGACGAATTCTTCCTGCCGTACCTGAAGATCCGCAACCGCAAAGCGGGCTATGCGGTGTCGATCGTCAAGGCGGGCGCGAAGCTCGTCGGCCACGACGCGGGTCCGGTGCGCGCGCCGCTGACCGATCTGACGGAAGACGAGCTGGAGCAGCTCGACGTGCTGATCAAGAAGCTCGGCGCGCAGTAAGCGGTACGGAAGGAGACAGCGAAGCGCGGAAGTAGCTTCGCACATGAGGGCCGCCCGTGCGGCCCTTCGTGCATCAGCACGATCGAATCAAAGGGGAAGTCCATGTCGATGAGCCGCACCGCGAATCCCGCGGACGTCATGAAGCGCACCCGCGTGCGCTATCTCATTCTGTTGCTGGTCTTCGTCATCACGACGTTCAACTATGCGGACCGCGCGACGCTCTCGGTGACCGGCTCGGCGATGCGCGCCGAATTCGGTTTCGATGCGATCCGCATGGGTTACATCTTCTCGGCTTTCAGCTGGGCGTATGTGCTCTCGCAGATGCCCGCGGGCTGGCTGCTCGATCGCTTCGGCGCGCGGCGCGTGTATGCGGCGAGCATCTTCCTGTGGTCGCTCTTCACGTTGCTGCAAAGCGCCATCGGCCTGCTCGGCAGCGCGGCGACCGCCGTGACGGCGCTTTTCGTGCTGCGTTTCGCAATGGGCGCGGCGGAAGCGCCCGCGTTCCCGGCCAATGCGAAGGTCGTCGCGAGCTGGTTCCCGACGACGGAGCGCGGCACGGCATCGGCGATCTTCAACTCCGCGCAGTATTTCGCGGCTGTCATCTTCACGCCGCTGATGGCGTGGCTCACGCACGCGTTCGGCTGGCATCAGGTCTATATCGTGATGGGCATCGCGGGCCTGTTGCTCGCGCTCACGTGGCTCTCGGTGATGAAGAACCCGGCGGACCATCCGCGCGTGAACCGGCAGGAGCTGGAATATATCGAGCAAGGTGGCGGTATCGTCCGCGGTCATCAGCGCGCGGGCGGCGCATCGCGGGAAGCGACGAACAGCGTGGGCTGGCCCGTCGTCAGACAGTTGCTCACGAACCGCATGCTGCTCGGCGTGTATCTCGCGCAGTACTGCATCAACGTGCTCACGTACTTCTTCCTGACGTGGTTCCCGATCTATCTCGTGCAGGCGCGCCACATGACGATCCTGCAGGCGGGCTTCGTCGCCTCGCTGCCGGCCATTTGCGGCTTCACGGGCGGCGTGCTGGGCGGCGTCATCTCCGATGGCCTGATCCGGCGCGGGTGCTCGCTCACGCTGGCACGCAAGGCGCCGATCGTCGGCGGCATGCTGCTGTCGTCGTGCATCATCGGCTGCAATTACGTCGATACGGACTGGGTCGTGGTCGCGTTGATGTCGCTCGCGTTCTTCGGCAAGGGCATCGGTGCCTTGGGCTGGGCGGTGGTCGCGGATACGTCGCCGAAGGAAGCCATCGGGCTTTCGGGCTCGATCTTCAACATGTTCGGCAACGTCGCGGGCATCGTGACGCCGATCGTGATCGGCTATCTCGTCGCGCAGTCGGGCTCGTTCAACGGCGCACTGGCGTTCGTCGGGATCAATGCGCTGATCACGGTGTTCAGTTATCTCGTGATCGTGAAGGACATCAAGCGCGTCGAGTTGCGCGTCTGAGCGGACTGACGGCCCGTTCCGTCGATGGCGGAACGGGCACGACGCTTACTTCGCCTGAATCACGTCGATACGCAGCGCTTCGCCGCCATCGACGACCGCGAGCAGGCGATCGACATTCGGATGCGCGCCCGGACGATTGCGCGCATCGGCGGTATGTTCGGCGAACACGGCAAGACCGTGCTCCGCGGCCTTCGCGTCGAGCGTGCCGAACGCCTGCTTCAGATAGTGGTAGACCGCGAGCGAGCCTTGCTTGCCCGGCTTGTTCTCGATGTTCGCGACCAGATCACCTTTGCCGTCGACGAGATCGATGCGCTCGATGCCATCGATGGCGGGCATCTGGGCCAGGTTGTCCTTGAATACGCTGCTCGGCTGGATCACGGAAAGCACTCCACGTTATGAGTTGATGAGGCGGGGCGCAGTATCTTAGCCGATCAGCGCAAGGCCTGATCGCGCGCTTCTTCAGTCGGGGATCTCGGGCTCCACCAGCCTCGCCAGTTGAACCAGCGACTCCTGCCAGCCGAGGTAGCACATCTCCACGGGAATGACTTCGGGCACGCCCTCCTGCACGATGCTGAGCTCGGTCCCGCACGACACCTGGCGCAACGAGACGGTAACCTGCATTTCGCCCGGCAGGTTCGGGTCGTCGAAGCGGTCCGTGTAGCGGATCTTTTCGAAGGGCACGAGTTCGAGGTACTCGCCGCCGAACGAATGACCGTTGCCCGTGCCGAAGTTGCGGAACGACATCTTGTGGGTGCCGCCCGGGCGCGCATCCATGTGGTGGACCTGACAGGTAAAGCCGTAAGGCGGCAGCCACCTTGCTATTGCATCGGGTTCGAGGAACGCACGGTAGAGGCGTTCGGGCGTCGTGCGCAAGACACGGTGAAGACGGATGGTTCCGGTAGTCATGTTGGGCTCTCTTTCACTCGGGTAACGGGACACATCTCTACGACGATGCATCGCAGCGTGAATCGACACGGCCGAGCATCGGGGAATACCCTGGGCGCTCGTTCGTTCTGCGGAATGATACTTGCTCGCGGATGGCGCTCCCGAGGTGCGCGATCCGCAGACGGTTGACTGCGCGACAAGGCGCATGCGATCGTCGATCCTTCCTGATCGAGAGGTGCTGGCTTGTCGAGCAACTGGAACAGCGCGAGCGAGACCGCGCTAGAGCGGCCGATAAGCCGGCGCGTACGCGGCCGACTTGATATGCGCGACGAGATCGGCCGGCCGTTCGACACGCGCGAGACCATGATCGAAGATGTACTCCGCCACCGACGCCGCGACATGCATCGACGCCTCGAAGATGCGGCTTTGCGGCGGGTAGATCAGACCCTTGTCGAGGCTCTCGTCGCTGACCTGCTCGGCCACGGCCTTCGCCGCGACGATGAACATGTCCTCCGTCACGCGCGTCGCTTCCGTGGCGAACACCGCCATGCCCATCGCGGGAAAGATATAGACGTTGTTGCCTTGCCCCGGCACGAAGCTCTGGCCTTCGATCTGCACCGGTGCGAACGGGCTTCCGCTCGCGAAGATCGCCCGGCCATTGGACCACCGGTACGCTTCTTCCGCAGTGCACTCGGAACGCGACGTCGGATTGGAATACGGGAAGATGATCGGCCGCTCGTTGATTTCGCTCATTGCTTCGATCACCGCCTGACTGAAGAGCTTGGGCACCGTGCTCACGCCGATGATGCCCGTCGGCTTCAGCGCCCGTACCGCATCGACGAAGGTGTCGACCGGCTCGTGATCGATCGCGAAGACCTTCTGAAAGTCGGCCAGGTCGGTGCGTGAGCGCACCATCAGTCCATTGATGTCGAAGAGACTGCTGCGCCTGCGAGCCGAGTCGAGATCGAGGCCCTCCAGCACCATGGCCTCGCTGATCAGTTCGGCAATGCCCGTGGCCGCCGATCCTCCGCCGAGAAACAGGAAGCGCTGGTCGGTCAGCTTCTGCTTCGAGATGCGCAGCGCGCCGTAAATGCCCGCGAGCGCCACGGCGGCAGTGCCCTGAATATCGTCGTTATAGGTGCACACCTTGTCCTTGAAGCGCGCGAGCAGGGGCACCGCGTTGAAGTTGGCGAAATCCTCCCACTGAATGCAGCACTTCGGATAGAGCTCCTGCACCGCGTTCACGAATTCGTCGACGAATGCGTTGTAGTCATCGCCGCGCACGCGTTCGTGCCGCAGACCGAGATAGAGCGGATCGTCCAGCAACGAGGCGTTGTTCGTGCCGACGTCCAGCGTGACGGGCAGGCAAACCGCCGGCGGCACGCCTGCGCAGGCGGTGTACAGCGCGAGCTTGCCGATCGGAATGCCCATGCCGCCCACACCGAGATCGCCCAGTCCGAGAATGCGCTCGCCGTCCGTCACGACGATGAACCGCACATCCTGTTCCGGCCAGTTGCGCAGCAGCTCCTTCACGCGGCCGCGCGCGTCGATCGGGACATAGAGGCCACGCGTGGCCCTGAACACATGATCGAACTTCTGGCACGCTTCGCCGACTGTAGGCGTGTACACGATCGGCATGAAAGCCGCCGGGTCGGACATGAGCAGCGCATAGAAGAGCGTCTCGTTGCGTGCCTGAAGGTCGGACAGGAACAGATATCGTTGCAGGTCATTGTCGAGTTGCGACAGTTGCGCATGCGTGCGCGCGATCTGAATCTCCAGCGAAGTCACACCGGGCGGCAGCAATCCTTCCAGGCGATATTTTCTGCGCGCCTCCTGCGAGAAAGCGGAACCCTGATTGAGCCGGGGATTGTGCAGAATATCGTAGCCATAGGCCTGCGTGGACATGATCGTTCCTTCTTGACGTGAGCTGGAAATTTCATGAAGACGTCGCGCGAGATGCATCGCTAAGGATAGTCGCTCGGGCCGATACCGCAACACGATCCAGGATCAGGCGGCGTATACATGATCCGTCGGAGGAAACGGCGTGACCCGGAGCCGTCGATGATGTTTCCGTCCGCACGGATGGCCGAAGCGTTCGATCCGGCCGTGAGCGGCATCATCGGCGTGCTGTTTCTGCTTTTCCCGGCATGATCTGCCGACTCCGCCACGACGCTTTCATTTCGGTTGCGCATCGAGATATCTCATAGCAAGGGTGTCGACCCGCTTTTCTACACGTAAACCCTTTCTGAAACGTCCCGTGCAAAGCGCGCGCTGCATGCATGAGCGAATTGATGCGCTCAGGAAGTCAAAGAACATTGACGGCGCGTCAATGCGCCCGAATACTGCCGACTGCAGGGCGTCGCCCGCAGCGATGCAGATTCGCCTGGCAGACGATTGTGCTCATAGATCAGGAGACTTCAACGTACCCGGTCTTCATTAAACCAACCCGATACAAGGAACGTCGAATGAAGAATGCCTTGTCCGTACGCTTCGTCATGAAGACTGCCGCTGCAGTCTCCGCAATCACGTTCGCGATGTGCGCGAATGCCGCCGATCCGCTCAAGATCACGCTGACCAACTGGGCCGATACGCAGGCGGTCGTCTACACCGCGAAGTACGTTCTCGAAACGAAGCTGCAACAGCCCGTTACGCTGGTGAACGCGGATATCGGCATCCAGTTCCAGGGGCTCGCGAGAGGAGACGTGGATCTGATGCTCGGCGCCTGGCTGCCGGTCACGCACGCCGCCTACTACGCCCGCTACAAGAACGACATGGAAGATCTGGGCGCCATCTATTCCGGCGCGAAGATCGGTTGGGCGGTTCCCGACTATGTGCCCGAAAGCGAGGTGGCCTCCATTGCCGATCTCAACAAGCCCGATGTCAAAGCGAAGCTGAATAGCACGATTCAGGGCATCGAGCCGGGTGCTGGCGAGATGGTCGCCTCGGAGAAAGCGCTCAAGGAATACAACCTCGCCGGATATAACCTGGTCAGGGCGAGCGAGGCCGGCATGCTGACGGCGGTATCGCGTGCCTATCCGTCGAAGAACTGGATCGTCGCGACAGTCTGGAGCCCGCACTGGCTATGGCAGAAGTACAAGATGCGATATCTGAAGGATCCAAAAGCCGTGCTGGGCGGCGACGAGCAGATTCACGGTTTCGGCTCGAAGCAATTCGCGCAGAAGTTTCCTCGGGCCAACGTCTTCGTCCGGCACTTCAAGCTGACCCTGGCGGACGTCGAGGCGATCGAACTCGAAGGTAATGCCACGAACGACTGGAACGTGGCGGCGAAGAAGTTCGTCGATGCTCATCCGGAGAAAGTTCAGGCATGGCTTCAGCAATAGGCGTCCGGGCGCGCCGACGGTGGCGCGGCTGACCGATTACCTAGGTAATCGACACGTATGGACCTAAGTAATTTGTGCGCTTACGCTCCTTTACAACTCGGACAGAAACCGACATGTGAAAGGGGTAAAGCGCCATGCCGAATCAAGCAACCCAAGAGGTGGACACGAGGACGCTCAGACGCGTCATCGCCGCGGCGTCCATAGGCAACTTCGTCGAATGGTTCGATTTCGCCGCATACGGATTCCTCGCAACCATTCTCACCCGCGAGTTCTTTCCGAGCGGCGACCCGACGGTCGGGCTTTTGAAGACGTTCGCGGTGTTCGCGGTTGCTTTTGCGTTTCGACCGCTCGGTGGCCTCTTCTTCGGCGTCGTCGGGGATCGGATCGGTCGCAAGCGAACCCTCGCTTTCACCATCCTGTTGATGGCGGGCGCCACGACGTTGATCGGGCTGTTGCCGACGTATGCGACCATCGGCTATTGGGCGCCCCTTCTTCTCACGATCATCCGCTGCGTGCAAGGGTTCTCCGCCGGCGGCGAGTATGCAGGCGCCTGCGCCTATGTGATGGAACATGCGCCGCGCCGCCGCCGCGCGTTCTTCGGCAGCTTCGTTCCGGTTTCGACTTTCTCGTCGTTCGCGTGCGCGGCGGTGGTCGCCTATCTCCTCGAGTCGTCGCTGTCGCCCGCAGCGATGGTCGACTGGGGCTGGCGCGTTCCGTTTTTGATCGCGGCGCCAGTCGGTCTCATCGGCGTCTATCTGCGCGTGAACCTGCATGAGACGCCGGCATTCAAGGCGCTCGAAGGGAAGAAGGAAGTCGCGCACGCGCCCTTGATGGAAACCCTCCATTCGCAGTCCGGAAACATCCTGAGACTCGGCGCGTTCGTCTCGGTGACGGCGCTGTCCTTCTATACGTTCACGACGTATTTCGCGACGTATCTGCAGGTCGCCGGGCATCTGTCTCGCGGAACCTCGCTGCTCGCGACCGTGCTCGCACTCTTCTTCGCCGCAGCCCTGTGCCCTCTGGCGGGCCTTTTCTCCGACCTGGTGGGACGCCGCACGACGATCGCGAGCACCTGCATCTTCATCATCGTCTCGGTCTATCCCGCGTTCGCGCTCGGCGGATCAGGCGACTTGTCCCGCTCATTGTTTGGCGTTGCGCTACTCGCCGTGGGCGCCGTGCTTTCGGGCGTGGTCACTGCCCCGCTTCTGTCGGAAGTTTTCGCCACGAAGACCCGATACACCGCATCGGCCATCACGTACAACCTTGCGTACACGATCTTCGGCGGCACCGCGCCGCTCGTCGCGACGTGGCTGATCTCCGCGACGGGAACGAATCTGTCGCCGGCGTATTACCTGATCGCCGTGTCGATCTTCGCGATGATCGGCGGCCTCTCGTTGCGCGAAACATCCAAGACCGCGCTCGAGGAAGCAGGCCATGCAAGGGGAAGCGCGAGCGAGCGCCCGGCTGTGGAACGCACGGCTTGATTTCGACTTTCACGCAAAACTGAACGGACATCGGCAATGAGTAGCCTTCACGATTCGAGCATCATCATCGACGGACTGAACATCTCGAAGTTCGAGCGCTCCGTGTTCGAGGACATGAGAAAGGGCGGCGTGAC
>NZ_JALQDT010000060.1:0-953 GCF_023631085.1 Caballeronia sp. INML1
AGCATCATCATCGACGGACTGAACATCTCGAAGTTCGAGCGCTCCGTGTTCGAGGACATGAGAAAGGGCGGCGTGACCGCCGTGAACTGCACCGTGTCGGTGTGGGAAGACTTTCAGAAGACGATCGACAACATCGCGGAGATGAAGCAGCAGATCCGCGAATACAGCGAGATTCTCACGCTCGTGCGCACGACCGACGACATCCTGCGCGCGAAGAAGGAGAACAAGACCGGCATCATCTTCGGTTTCCAGAATTCGTATGCGTTCGAGGACAACCTCGGTTATATCGAGGTGTTCAAGGAACTCGGCGTCAACGTCGTGCAGCTTTGCTACAACACGCAGAATCTCGTGGGCACGGGCTGCTACGAGCCGGACGGCGGCTTGTCGGGTTATGGCACGGAAGTGATTCAGGAAATGAATCGCGTCGGCATCATGGTGGATCTTTCGCATGTGGGCGCCAAGACGTCTTCCGATGCGATCGCCTGTTCGAAAAAGCCCGTCACGTATTCGCACTGCTGCCCGTCGGGGCTCAAGGATCACCCGCGCAACAAGACGGATGAGCAGTTGCGCGAGATCGCCGATGCGAACGGCTTCGTCGGCGTGACGATGTTCTCGCCGTTCCTCAAGAAGGGTCCGGATGCGACCGTCGAGGATTATCTCGAAGCGATCGAATACACGATCGATGTGATCGGCGAAGACAAGGTCGGCATCGGCACGGACTTCACGCAAGGCTACAGCACCGAATTCTTCGACTGGATCACGCACGACAAGGGCCGCTATCGCCGCCTGACGAACTTCGGCAAGGTCGTGAATCCGGAAGGCATTCGCACGATCGGCGAATTTCCGAACCTCACCGCCGCCATGGAAAAGGCGGGCTGGAGCGAGTCGCGCATCAAGAAAGTGATGGGCGAAAACTGGATGCGCTTCTTCGGCGAAGTCTGGAACGTCTGATC